>JAFSWW010000052.1 GCA_017444345.1 Synergistaceae bacterium
ATTTAATACGTGTTAGAGGGGTAATTTTGCAAAATGGGACTCACTAGGTGCGGGGGGATCAAATAAAATAAGTTGTGAGCTGGTAAATTTTGCAAGACAGTATATTTTATTGAGATAAGAAAGTAATATAATACTCGAATAAATACATAACGAGGGGGAGAATTTTTTTAATGCCTGAATGTAATCACAACTGCGAGGGCTGTACTGCAAATTGTGCAGATAGACAGAATAACATAGCACCGGCAAAATTTCAGACTCAAAGCGTCATCAAAAACGTTATCGGCATAGTCAGCGGTAAAGGCGGAGTCGGCAAATCTTTAATAACCGGCTTGCTGGCTTCTGAAATGAGCAAAAAAAATTTTAACACTGCCATATTAGACGCTGATATAACGGGGCCGTCAATTCCTAAAATGTTTGGTCTTCATGATACTTTATTATCGGACGGACATTTTATACAGCCTGCCATAAGCAAGAACGGAACTAAAATAATTTCCATGAATTTATGCCTGCCCAGTGAAACAGATCCTGTAGTTTGGCGCGGTCCTGTCTTAATGGGAGTCTTGCAGCAATTTTTTGAAGAAGTCGACTGGGGATTTACTGATTATATGTTCGTTGACATGCCTCCGGGAACTGGCGACGTGCCTTTAACAGTGTTTCAATCATTGCCGATCAAGGGAATTATTATTGTAACGACCCCGCAGGAACTTGTAAGCATGATAGTAAGCAAAGCCCTAAAAATGGCCGAAATCATGAATATTCCCGTGCTTGGCCTTGTCGAGAACATGAGCTATTTTCTTTGTCCTGATTGCAATAAAAAGCATTATATATTTGGAAATAGTAATCTTGAAGAGTTTGCTTTGACTCACGGGATACAAAATTTTGTGCAGATTCCCATTTTGCCGGAATTTGCGAGATATTGCGACTCTGGAAAAATTGAAGACTTTGACGCGAGCAAATATTTAGATTCACTCATAAAAAATTTATAATTTATATTAATCGGCTGTCTTAGTGTTAATAGCTTTGACGGCCGCAAAATATTATATAATTAACAAAAATTTTGAGATTCAGCGAGGTACGTTAATGCATAAAAAATTTATGTCTCAGTCAGTAATTTGCACTAGGGGGGGGGGGGGCAATAAGTATAATTCTTTATCCTTCCCAAGATTCCCAAGATTTCCAACGGAATGGAGCGGGCTATGATGATTTCAATTTTATGTCCGTGCTGCAATGAGGAAAAATCCCTGCCGTTATTCTATCAAAGTGTAGTGAGAATCATGGACAAAACCGGCGAACATTTTGAAATTATTTTTGTGAACGATGGCAGTAAAGATAATACTATAGAGATATTAAAATCTTTATCTGAATCTGACACTAGAATAAAAGCAATAGATTTTTCCCGCAATTTCGGCAAGGAAGCAGCCATCACAGCCGCATTAGATTATTCTTCAGGTGATGCAGTTATTATACTTGATGCAGATTTACAACAGCCGCCGGAGTTAATCCCTGAAATGCTGGAAAAATGGCGTGAAGGTTATGATGTTGTAGCAGCCCGACGAGATAGAGACTCGGACTCATTCATAAAAAAATTTACTGCGCTCGCGTTCTATAAAATTCATAATGCATTCTCACAAATTGAAATTCCCTCAAATGTAGGAGATTTTAGACTCATGTCCCGGCGTGTAGTCAACGCTTTAAACTCAATGAAAGAGTCTCAAAGATTCATGAAAGGTTTATTTGCATGGGCAGGCTTTAAAACATGTTTTATAGATTATAAAGTTGCAAAGAGGGCAGCAGGCGAGTCAAAATTTAATTTATTTCGTTTATGGAGTCTTGCTATAGAGGGCATTACTTCATTTAGTGCCTTCCCGTTGACAATGTGGGGAATAATCGGAGCAATTATAGCAATGGGAGCATTTATTTACGGATTATTTATTTTCTTTCACACTATAATTTACGGTCTCGATGTTCCCGGATATGCAACTCTTGTGTGCTTAATACTTTTATTCGGCGGACTTCAGCTTTTAGGAATCGGCATAATAGGCGAATATCTCGGCAGGACTTATATAGAGAGCAAGAACAGGCCAATATGTATTATCAGGGAGATTTATTCACATGAAAAAATTAATAGTGAACGCTGATGATTTTGGACGGCATGAATTAATTAATGCTGGAATAGAGCGGGCTTTTACTAGCGGGATTTGCCGTTCAGCTTCAATAATGGCAGGCGGATCAGCTTTTGATGATGCCGTAAAAATTGCTAAATCTCATAAAAATTTAGGGATCGGAGTGCATTTTACATTAGTTATGGGAAATTCAGTCCTGCCGCATTCTGAGATTCCTTCACTTGTTGATAATAACGGAAAATTTTGCGATGATTATATTATATTTGCGAAACGTTATTTAACTGGGAGAATATCAATAAATGAAATCAGGCGCGAACTTTCTGCACAACTCCCAAAAATTATTAGCTCGCGTTTGAAAATATCTCATGTTGATAGTCATCAGCATATACACGTTTTGCCCGGAATTCTTGAAATAATTATGGATCTTGCAGACAAAGCAAATATTCACGCTATACGGATCCCGCAAATTAAAGGATTAAATTTTTCAGTCGGGAAAATGGGCTTAAAGATTCTCTCTTTAATTGCAAATATAAGGCAGCAAGAAAGGGGTTTGCTTTTCCTGATCATTTTGCGGGAATAGTTGCAGGAACGTCTATTAATGAAAAATGGCTCTGTGAAATAATTGATAAATTACAAGAAGGTATTACAGAAATAATGACACATCCCGGAATTGATAATAAAATTTTGCGCCCCTATTTTGAGTTAAATCATAATTTCGAGCAGGAATTAAATGCGTTAATCTCGAATACTGTAATACAAAAACTTGTCAGTAACGGAATAAATCTCATAAATTTTTGTGATTTAACACAATAGTTTTATTGATTGCATTATAATATACGCGTGAAAATTTATTTATCGAGGTGTTTATTTATGTATAAAAAATTTTTCGTGCTTGCTTTATGCGTGAGTATTCTTGCGTGTTCGTGTGCGGCAAATGCTGAAGGACTCAAAATCAGCATTCTTTCAAAATCTCAAGTGAACGAACATTTTAATACTAAAGCGAGTCTTGAATCTTCTTGGCTCTGGTCACTAATGAGTCGCGAACACGGCGAATATGACGAATATATAGACGCTGAAGATCTAACAAGTATGATAATGGCTTTCGAGTCCGGAAAAGTCAACGAGATTGATTTGCCGCAAATTGTTGCAGAATATGTGCTGGCACAGAATCCAAATTATGAAGTCTGCTGCGTAATGCGTGCTGAAAATATATATTTTGCGTTCGGTTTCCTGAAAGAAAAAAATGCAGTACTCTGGCAAAATTTTAATTACGCGTTGAGACTCTTGCGTCAAAATGGCACTCTTCAGGATTTACAGGAAAAATATTTAGCTAATCCCGGGCAAAATACGCCTGAATCAATAAAATTTGACTCATTCCCGAACGCTCAAACTGTAAAATTTGCTGTAACAGGCGACATTCCCCCGATTGATTATACTGCAGCGGACGGGACTCCAGCAGGTTTTAACGCCGCAATCTTAGCAGAAATAGGCCGAATCCTTAAAATTAATATTGAAATTATCAACGTTCAAGCAGGTGCAAAAACTGCCGCTCTTACATCAGGACGCGCTGACGGAGTTTTCTGGTACATGGTAAGCACTAATAAAGAACATAGATTTGTCGACGATAAGATTATATTAACGTCAGATCCCTATTACATGTTTAATATATTTGTGCATTTACGCAAAAAATAATATGTAGTTGCGAAAAAAATAATCATGCGCTAGAATTCATGTATTGAATAATAACATTGCGGATGTAGTTCAACGGTAGAGCGTCAGCTTCCCAAGCTGAATGTTGCGGGTTCGAATCCCGTCGTCCGCTCCATGAACGAGAAATTAACAAGCCTTGTGATTGATTCACGGGGCTTTTTGCTTGTAAAATATTAATACAATGTATTATACTAGTTCAGAAAATTTATATATATTTAACAGGAGGCAAAAATTTTAATGCGTACATTTTTAGGAATTATTCACATTCTTGTAGCATTATTCATGATGTTTGTTATACTTCTCCAGCAGCGTAAACAGGGCGGTTTTTCCGGAGTATTCGGCGGGGGGACTCAGCCTGATGCAGGACAGTGGCAGAGATTCACGGCTCTTACAAAAATTACGATTGTAGCCGCTGCAATATTTATGATTACTTCGTTTTTTATCGTGTTTATTAATTAGCAAGGGAGAATATAACAGTGTTAAATTTCCTCAAGGACTCAGAAGCCCTGAAGGTAACCCCGAATCGCCTATACAGTGCGACACATGACGAAATAAAATCAGGTGCTACTACAGATATATATTTTATTAACACGCGCGATATATTGAACTCTTTAAATTTGCTTGATACTCCAGTTACAGCAGAAATTTTTACACGTACGACCGGAATGTTTGCTGGCTTGGCTGAAGTATTAGAGTTATTGAAAGATTCGCCGGTCGAAATTGAAGCGTTGCCGGAGGGTGAATATTTTTCGCCTAAAGAAGTAGTAATGAGAATCAGGGGCCCTTATGGAGCGTTCGGGATTCACGAGACAAATTTACTCGGCATATTATCGAGTTCGTGTGCATGGGCTACGGCGGCTCGTGAATGCGTTGATGCAGCAGAAGGCAAACCCGTTTTATCGTTCGGAGCTAGACATGTACACCCAGCAGCTGCTCCCGTTATGGAAGCTATAGCCGTGAAATTTGGAGGCTGTGCAGGTGCGAGCTGTGTACTAGGTGCGAAACTCTGCGGGCGTGAACCTATGGGAACGATTCCTCATGCTGCGATTTTGATAACCGGCGACACTGTAAAACTTGCTAAGGCTTATGACTCAGTATTGCCGAGTTATGTCGGACGTACATTTTTAGTTGACACGTTTAAAGACGAATGCGAGGAGGCTTTGAGGCTTGCTGAATCACTCGGCGATAAATTAGGAGCAGTGAGACTCGATACACCCGGAGAACGCGGCGGAGTTACTGCTGATTTAGTCCGTGAAATGCGTTATAGATTAGATAAAGCAGGCTTTAAACACGTTAAAATAGTCGTATCAGGCGGCTTGAATCCTGAAAGAATCAAATTATTATCGCAGGCCGGAGCAGATGTTTTTGGAGTCGGAAGTTATATAGCTCATGCGATTCCCATGGATATGACTATGGACTTGAAAGAAGTAAACGGAAAGCCAATCGCAAAACGAGGAAGACTCCCCGGTATACTTGAAAATAAACGCCTTGTTAAGATAAAATAAAATAATTCCCGCGTGGACAAAGCCCCCGTTCACAGTGGAAGTTTATTTTATGAATAGAAAATTTTTGCAGGAGGAATATTTATAAATGACGGGCAGCAGCTCATATTTGGCAAGACCCGGCCAAATAAAACGAAAATGGTATGTTATAGACGCGTCAGACAGGTCAATAGGACGTTTGGCAGCAGTTATCTCTAAAATTTTAACCGGTAAGAATAAGCCGACATATACGCCTCATGTTGATACAGGTGATTATGTAATAGTAATTAACGCCGAGAAGGTAAAATTAACAGGCAATAAAGCAGCGCAGTCAACTTGGCACTATCACACAGGGCACCCCGGCGGCTATCGTTCAACAAACTGGGGAGTCTTGCTCAAGACAAAACCGGCGGCACTCTTTCATCATGTAGTAAAAGGAATGCTGCCAAGAAACAGGCTCAAATATGCAAGCAAGTTAAAAGTTTATGCAGGGCCTTCACACCCTCACGAGGCTCAAAATCCTGAAGCACTCGAAATCTAAGACAGGAGGATATTACAATGTCAGACGATAAATATACATGGGGAACAGGCCGACGCAAAAACGCTCTTGCAAGAGTCAGAATTTGTCCCGGCTCAGGAGAAATTAAAATCAATGATCGCAGCGTTGAAGATTACTTCCCGCGTTTAATATGGCAGTCTCAAGTCTACCAGTCATTAAAGACGGCAGGCGTTGAAGGGCGGGTCGATGTATTTGTGAATGCTTCAGGCGGCGGATTAACAGGTCAGGCCGGAGCGGTAAAATTAGGCATTGCACGCGCATTAATTAAGATGAATCCTGATTATAGATCAGCACTCAAGAAAGAGGGATTATTAACGAGAGATCCTAGAATGGTCGAGCGCAAAAAGTTCGGTCAAAAGGGTGCACGCGGCAAGAGGCAGTACTCGAAACGTTAATTTATTGCAAAAAAATTTTTATTCCCCTGTTGATATATTTTCAGCAAGGGAATTTTTTTTGTGATTTATTCTTGAGTATTCGCGGGAATCGATATTGTATTATTCTGTGCTGAAAGAGTCGGCGCCGGCTTCTCCGTGAAAATTATTTCAGCTTGTACACCTGTAGCACTTGCAACTGAGCTTAAAACTTTTCTCGCGTTCTCGTCGGAGTGTGCTAATATACCCCGTTCGATTTCATGAGCTTTTACTTTTTCGAGGTCTGATAAAATTTCTCTGTTCTGATCTTCAAGTTTTACGGACGTGAAAATCCCCGCGTATTGATCATATACTTCAAGAGTATTCATATCGGCGTAAATGTCAGTAATTTCGCTGTGAGGCAGTGAGATAATTACTTTATTGTTTACGTTCTCGGATACTTGAGCCTTTGACAAATCGCAGCCGCATACGATTGTCCCGTTATATTTGAGCATGAATTTGCGAGTCGTGCCGGGTATATTTGCGCTCAAAAAAGGAATCTTCACGCCCTCTGAAAATGTTACGATTGATTGAAAAGTTTCGCGCACTGTAGCGAGCTCGCTGACGTTCTGGATTCCGGCCAAGATTGTAGATCTTACGGAAATATTTTGCGGCTTTCTTTCTTTCTTGCGCGTAAATAATAATACGTTTATAGCAACTGAGGCAACGAGAGCTAATATTATTAAAATTGTCGCCAAATTTGAGTCCTCCTGTCTATATTTATTATATTCATGTATATAATAACAGAAAAAATTTGCGAGTTATCAAGTAAAATATTATAATCACTATAAATTTATGAATTATAATTATTTGGAGGAGTTATCTATGCTCTTAACGGAACGGCACGGAACGGCACGGAACGGCACGGAACGGCACGGAACGGCACGGAACGGCACGGAACGGCACGGGCTTATTTCGTGGTGTCTTGAGTGGCTGAATAGTGAATCGAGTTTTATTTTCTGGCTTATTGTGTTAAATATTCCTGTTTCAAGCGTTGTCTATCCTGATTTCTTGATTAGCTATAAATCTTTTATTACTGAGTCTATGATTCTTGCGCGTGATATATCAATGATATTTTTATGGGTAGTCGTTATAGATTTCGTGATTTATTTAATTTTATCGAGATATGAACGTTTGCTGAAAATCGTAAAATGTATTTTCTTGACTATAAATATTTGCGTATTCTTGATTGATTTGTTTACGATATATTTTTTCCAATTCCCGTTAAATTCTACGATGATTGAAGTTCTCTCGGTCTCTAATGTGCGTGAGAGCGGCGAATTTGCTCAGACTTATGGGACTAATGTACAATTTTGGCTGTTTATTGCGTTTGTCGGAGTGTTATTATTTATGGCTTGGCAGTTATTCAAGCTGATTAGCAGAAAAAAAATTTTATTATTCCTGATTTTGATTACAGGTGCTTCACTGGGAGTATATGCAGCCCGCAATGAGGTCAATGTAGGGAAGGGCTATGAGCGTTTCTTGAGTTCGCTTGCTCCTGTGAGATTGATTTACATGGCTTCAAGTTTTTATATTGACAAAATGGACTTACAGCAGGCAATGAATACAAATACGCCAGTTATTATCACGAAAAATGAAAGCTCGATTCCCTATTTTATTTACATAGTAGGAGAGTCTGGCAGCAGGAATCACATGTCATTATACGGCTATTATTTAGAGACAAGCCCATTATTAAGCAAGCGCAAAGATATTTATATATTCGATGATGTTGTGAGTCCTCATGCTAGTACAGTTGCTGTGCTGAAAAAATTATTTTGTTTCTATGATTATGAATCTTCAGGGAACTGGTATGATTATCAAAGTTTATTTAATATTTTAAACGCTGCCGGATATTATACAGTATGGCTCTCGAATCATGAAAGGCGGCCGGGCTGGGATCCCCGCACAGTTTATTCGAGCCAGTGCGCTTATAGAGATTTTCCGGATAAATTCAAAGGCTCGCAATATCACAGCGATACTTATGACGAGAAATTATTGCCGCTTATTGATGAGTTCTTGAGCATAAAACACGATAAAAAATTTCTCGCTGTTGAGTTATTAGGGTCTCACTATCATTGTTATAAGCGTTATCCTAAAGAATTCGCTAAATTTACGGCCAAAGATGAGAAAAACAGTTATACGACTCTCACTGAATCGCAAAAACAAAACCGCGCAGAATATGATAATAGTATTTTATATAATGATTATGTAGTAAACGAGATTATTAAACGCTTTGAGAATGAGAATGCAATAATAATTTATGCTCCTGATCATTCCGCAGAAGTCTATGACAGCATGAATTTTACAGGGGACGGCGACGGAATAAGAAGCGCGTTCATAATAGAAATCCCGTTTTTAGTATTTACATCTAATAAATTCCGCGAGTCTTATCCCGATTTAGATGCAAGAATAAAATCAAGCGTTCACCGGCCATATATGACAGATGACGTAATTCACACGATTTTAGATATATTAGGAATTGCAACGCCTGATTATAACCCGGCAAAAAGTATAATTAATGAAAATTTTGACGCAGCTAGAAAAAGAATGTACTTTAAATACGAATACATAAAGGGGAAGGGCTTAATTGCGATACAGTAATATTTTTTCGCGGTTATTCCATGCCTCGCGCTATTCTCTGGAAGGTCTATATTATGCGCTGAAACATGAACAGGCCTTCCAGTATGAATTTATCGTGTTGATTATAATAATTTTTGCTGGAAAATCTTTATTGCTTTCAGGGGCTTGGCTTGCTGTGATGTGCCTAGAGTTAATTAATAGTTCAGTAGAGAAAGCATTTGACTTAATCGACAAAAATTTCAGGGACGAGATCAAAGCCGGTAAAGATATGCTCTCAAGTGCTATATTTCTTGCGGTTTGCTTTAATATAATTCTATGGGGGTATGCTATTATAATATAAAATTTTTTATGTCAGGAGTGGGAATTCATAAACGCTATTATTAGCAATCTAAAAATTTTAGGACTTAACCCCGGCGCAACTATGGAAGATATACACTCGGCATTTAGAAAACTTGCGCGCGAACTTCACCCCGATATAACAGGGTCTAAGAGTGATTTTAGATTCAAGCAGATAACTGGCGCATATTCTTTCTTGAAAAATTTGAGCGAGTCAGAACTTGCAGACTTGGCCGGGAAGACTCCTGAAAGAGTAATCAAGCAGGAAAATAACTCGGTGAAAATTAACGCGATTCTCGATAAATACAGCGACGAAATTAATAATTATTACGAGAATCATTCAAGCAATAACGGTGTAGATTTGCAAAATATTTTATTCAGGCTCAAATCAGGGAATCACAAAATTATAAATATTGCGTTAAGACATTCGGGAAGATTCGCTAATAAAATCGAATTCCGGCGGGCGTTGTGTGATGTCTTAAAGCGCAGTGATTTAGACGACGAGACAGCAAGACTCGCGGCCTCACTTCCATTTGATGATAATACTAGAAAGCAATTAGCTTTAGACTTGGCCGATAAGTCCGGAAAATTCCCCGCGGGATTAATAATTAGCTTAATGGCAAATGATATTGACTTAATGGAAAAATTTTTGTTATTTTCTTCAGCTGATAATATTGCTGTTATTCTAAGACGGTGGCCGGCCGGGAAGTCAATAAGTTCAAGCGTTGTCAGGCAGTTATTGAATTCGGACGACGAAAAAATTTTAATCCCGTTATTGTCAGCCGCAAAAATGAAATTCCCCGGTGTCTTATTAGCTCATAAACGGAGACTCGCAATTCTTGAAAATCACCCCTCGGCAGCTGTCAGAGCATGGGCGAAAAATTTTATATAGAAGGAGTATTAATCTTAAATGATCAAAGAATTCCCAGCAGAAATTGACTCGATCCCGCAAATAACAGAATTTATCGGCGAACAGTGCAAAATTTATCATCTTCACGACAAAGAAATTAGGCATGCTCAATTAATGTCTGAGGAGTCCATTAATAAATTTCTTGAATACAAAGACTCTGACACGTCATTAATTCGCGTAAAAATTAATAAATTTCTCGGAAGTATTTATATAAATATTTATGCACAGGGCAAAAAAATTAAATTCTCTGAGATTCTCAACGGCCGAATTGATTTATTAAATCAAGAAAATATGTCAACAGAGACGGCAGAAGCAATCTCAAATTTAATCATGAAATCATTTGCTAACAGATTAAGTTATTACCATAATGATAATGAAAATATAAACAGAATCAAAATCACAGCGTTAAAATCACCGTATACAATGCTGTATAAGACTCTTTTTGCGCTTTTATGTGCGATAATAACGGGACTTCTCATGAAAAATTTTGCGTCTGAGTCCCTCTGCATGAATTTGAACGATAATTTTTTGTCGCCTGTTCGTGAAATTTTCTTAGACGGCCTGAAAATGTGCGCTGTAGGAGTCGTATTTTTCTCGCTGACGTCCTGCATTATGAACTTGGGCAATTTGTCGGAACTAAAACGAGTCGGGACTGTATTATTAATATGCTTTGTGATTATGCAGATTACAGCGGCATTAATAGGTATCGGAGTAACTTTTTTATTCACTCCGGGGAGTTCGATAAAATTATCTGCTGATTTGCCCGTGTCATCGAGTCCTGAAATAACAATCTCGCTTAAAGATACTATTGTAAATTTAATACCGTCAAATATTATTAAGCCGTTTTTAGAAGCTGACATGCTGCAATTAACTATACTTGCTATTTTCGTAGGTTACGCAGTGAGTGTTACAGCTGCGAATAATTTAAAATATATAATAGATGAATGCTATCGAGTTTTCATGCAAATTATACAGGTCTTCATGAAAATAATTCCGTTAGTTATATTTTGTTCGATCACGTCTATTATTTTGACGAGCGGCGGCGATGTAATGTTATCATTGCTGGGGATAATAGCTTCTTTACATACGATGCATATTATATTTATAATTATATTCCTGCTAGTTTCTGCAATAATAGGACGGCTTAACCCATTTAGAATAATAGTCAAGTCCATGCAATTAATTATTACTGCTGTTATTACATGCTCAAGTACTTCTGCTATACCTGATAATATGAACGCCGTTAAAAATATGGGAGTTGACTCAAAAATTTATTCGCTGTCTATACCATTAGGAACAAGTATAAATAAAGTTACATTTACTATAGGTTTAATAGCAGCTCCCTTAATAGGCGCGCAAATGTTCGGGATAAATATTTCAATCGAGAAAGCACTATATATGATTTTCCCGGTTATTATGCTTATGCTTGCTACTCCGCCTATACCCGGTGGTATCTTAGTATCTTATACAGCAGCTTTTACTCTGATAGGAGTGCCGGTTGATGCTCTAGGGATTTTCGTAGCGATAGATCCCATTGTTGAAATGCTGGCAACTGCGACTGCATGTTTAGGAAACACTTTCGCGACTCTTATAACGGCCGGGCATGAAAAAATGATAGATCATGAAATTTTTAACTCTTGAGTGCTATGATTTCAAATATTTTTACGGGAGACTCGCACTTGTAATGACATGAAAAATTTACATAATCGCGTGTGATTATTATCATGTCGGCAAAAATTTATAATAAATATGCTGTCAGGACATGAAAAATTTACATAATTGCGCATGACTCTTAAATGATTAATGCTAGAATTTATTTATTAACGAGTCGCAAAAATTTTACACAAAGGAGTATGACACTTGATAAATGATTAAAGAATTCCCCGCAGAAATTGACTCTATTACGCAAATAATGGACTTTATCAATGAGCAGGGCAAAATATATAAGCTTTACAATAAAGAAATCTTGCAAGCCCAGTTAATGGCCGAAGAGTGCATTAAAAGACTGCTCGAACATAAGGACTCGGACACGAATATAATCCGCGCAAAAATTAATAAATTTCTCGGCAATGTGCAAATAAATATTTACGTGAAAGGCTCAAAGTTTGACTTTGCTGACAGCTTAAATCCCGGCGTTGAGTT
This sequence comes from Synergistaceae bacterium, assembly GCA_017444345.1. Classification (NCBI taxonomy): domain Bacteria; kingdom Thermotogati; phylum Synergistota; class Synergistia; order Synergistales; family Synergistaceae; species Synergistaceae bacterium. Next base: position 12,252 of record JAFSWW010000052.1, read on the forward strand.
ATTAAATCAAGAAAATATGTCAATCGAGACGGCCGACTCTATATCTAATTTAATCATGAAGGCATTTGCTAATAAATTGAGCTATCATCATTATAAGAGCATAAACAAAATCAGAATTACAGCGGCTCAATCTCCGTATATAATGCTTTATGTTACGCTTTTATCTCTGACATTGGCAATAATAACGGGTCTACTCATGAAAAATTTTGCGCCTGAATATGCCTCTTTTAATCTGAATAAATATTTTTTATCGCCGGTTCGTAAAATTTTCTTGAATGGCCTTGCAATGTCATCAGTGGGAATTATATTTTTCTCCCTTGCGTCGTGTGTTGCTAATTTGGGCGGAATGTCGGAATTAAAGAAAGTAGGCAGCGTATTAATTATTACTTATATAATCATGCATGTTGCGGCTATATTAATCAGCATATTTACTTTTTTTGAGTTCCAATCAAGTTTTACAGCTAAATTTTTTACTGTGCCATTTAAAGGAATCGCCCGAAGTACTTCAGGAAGTCCGGAAATTTCGATTATAGACACGATAACAAATTTAATGCCTGAAAATATAATCAAGCCGTTTTTGAATAATCATTTGCTTCAATTAGTTGTGCTTGCTGTGATCATAGGCTATGCGGCAAATTCAGCGGGGGCTAATCTCTTCAAAAAATTTATAGACGAGTGCAATAATGTATTCATGCAAATTATAAATATTTTGATGGCATTTATCCCCCTGTTCGTGTTCTGCTCGATTACGTCATTGATCTTAACAGTAGAAAACAAGCTGATATTTTCGTTAATTGACATTATAGGGACTCTTTTCACGATAAATATTTTGACGCTGCTATTATTCTTGATAGTTACGATTATTATATGCCGGATAAATCCCCTAAAAATTTTCGCGAAATCAACACAAATGATTCTGACTTCATTTAGTACGTGTTCAAACAATGCCGCTATACAAGACAGCATAAACGCAGCTAAAAATATGGGAGTTGATTCAAAAATTTATTCACTCTCGATTCCACTGGGAACAGCAATAAATAAAACCGGAATTTGTATCACTTTAGCGGCTGGGTCTCTTGCTGTTGCGCATATATACGGCGTTGATATTTCTATGAATAAAGCACTATCTATGATATTCCCGGTTATTATTATGACTGTAGCTTCTCCACCTGTAGGAGGCGGCGAAATTATTTCATTTGCTGCACTTCTTGCCATGTTCGGCGCGTCTCCTGAGGCAGTGAGTCTCTATATCGTAATAGATCCGATTGTTGATTTATTCGCGACAATTACCGTATCACTATGCAATATTTTCGCGACACTTATAGCGGCCAGTTCTGAAAACATGTTAGACCGGAAAATTTTTAATTCTTAGCCCGCAGTCTGTCATTTAAATCCTGCGTTAAATTCTTTATGTCCTCTTGAGTCCATTCTCTTGAGGGCTTATTATTCGTTATATTCTGCATAACTTCTTGAGCCGCGCTTGAGTCATTATTAAATAAAATTAAATATTCATGATATAGTCTTGATATAGTATTCTTGAAATCATTTCGATTTATGGCCGAGTCTGAGCCTTTATTGAGCCAGTCATTAAGAATTCTGCCCGTCTCTTGAGAAATAACAAAATTTTTGCGGTCAAATAATCGCGTCCTGTCCTTAGTAACTGTTACAGTATGATCCATGTTCAAATTAAACATTACTGTGAATTCATAATCCATGCCCTCGCGCTGAATGGGAGCGAGTCCTATTTTCTTTATTTCAGTCTTGCCGCTTGCGTTCTGAATCATTGAATATTCTGTCTTAGTTCTCATTGTTGCTATTATATGACACTTAGATCCTAACATAGTCTCAATTAATTTATTGTGTAAAGGAGTAACTTTGCCCCACGCCGCGTAACTATTTCCGCCCATTTTGCTGTGAACATCGAGGAGTCCGCCCTCACCGCTCCAAGCATGAGAAAGCGAATCAATTATTAGCACGTTATAGCCCGCTGACTCGGCCTCATGGATTGAATTAATATATTTCTCGATCTTATACGGAGCTGAAATATTAGCCACGTCATAATCGCATAAATCTGCGTATAAATCCCCGCTGCCGTTCTCTGTATCTATTAAAGCAATCTGCCCGCCCAGTCCTAAAGCAATTAACAAAGCCCCGTAAGTTTTGCCGCTCCCAGCCGGTCCTGTTATAGCGAGTCTTAATTTTGCCTTGCGTCTTTCTGCTTTCCTGAACATTATAAAATAAGTCCTCCTGATAAAAATTTTCCTAAATAATAGCACAAAAAATTTGCATTTTTCCCGATGAAATAATATAATAGCCTGCGTTGCTTTACGAGAATCGCTAGCTCAGTCGGTAGAGCACCGGACTTTTAATCCGGGTGTCGGGGGTTCAAGTCCCCCGCGATTCATGGAGAAGTCAACACTTGGTCCCATCGTCTAGAGGCCGAGGACACAGCCCTTTCAAGGCTGCGGCGCGGGTTCGAATCCCGCTGGGACCGTTCAAGAATTCCATCAACTTTTCACGCTTTCACATTCACAAATTCATTTATGCAAGTAAAAATTTTTTGGCCGCCTACTCTATTAATTACAAGCAATACGGCCATGATATTATTATTTATATTGCAGCTTCTCCTTTATCGTTGCGATTAACTGCTTTGTCTGAGTGCCTGTTCCTAACTCGTCTAAGATTATCCCAAAGGCTTTATTTAATACTGTCTTCCCGTATTTAGTGAGAGTAAATTTTCCGTAGTCCTTATCTGAATTATTCAGCTCGATTTCTACATATTCCGCAATGTCCTTAATTATTTCGCTGCTTGATTTGTATTTATCGATAACTGCTTTACGTTTTGCAATATCTGACTCGGACTTGTTTATTTCGTCTTCAAGCTGTAATTTTCTCTCGTCGTCGTGATAGAGTCCTTCATTCAGGCGCATTTGATTCTCGTCTATGATTTTATCAAGCTCGTCAATTTTCTTGAGTGAGCTTCTGATTGAGGACGCGATTTTGTAAAGTTTTGCTAATTTATTCTCGAAAACTGTGCGCAAATATTTCTCAAGTGCCAAGCGCGCCCCGTTCTCAACAAAATAATCACGCGGAGTAGTGGGAATTAAAGACTTAGACACGCAGAATAACTCGCCGATAAAATAGTGATTGCCCCTTTCTTCAGGGAAGAGTTTTTGCAGAATATCATCAGGGCCGATCTGTATATTTTCTTTTCTGAGTCTTATTCCGCGCATAGGGCAGCTTTCTTTGATTACGCCTTTAAATGACGATATGCCGTACCACATCCAAGCGAATAAATTATTATTCTTGTCCCTAATGTCCCAGAATTGAATTTGTCGTATTGTGTCGTCATCACTGCCGCTAATCGGGAATATTGTATTATAGGGCTTGAAAACTTGTTTCTCATTCAGGAAAATTTTATACTCGTCGATTTTATGACCGATTTCTTTTGCGTGTTCGTGAATTTGTGTGCTGAACTCGCTGAAATTATCAGAATAGGGCAGAGGCACGACGAACGCAAGGGATTTCTTGACTCCTTCAAGATCTAATAAATAATCATGATCTGAACTTATCTCGTTAAGCTCGACGATAAAATAATGACTCTCTGTATCGTTCGTGAATTCCTGCGAGAATTTATTTATTTGCTTGAGAACGTCATCAACAGTAAATTTTTTTTCGCCCGTCAATAATTCCCGCATTAGGTCAGCTTCACACGTCAATTTTGAGATTATGCGCTCGTCTCTTGATTTTGCCGTAAATGTTACAGTTTTACAGCAGCCGAGTCCTATAAGCCGCCCTATTCCGATAAAACCTTTATGAATGCTGGGATCTTTTCCGGAAGCTGCTATACTGCCTAAAACTTTTGCGAAATCGTCGGCCTTGATTCCCGTAGCGTTGTCTTCAATTACGATTTTGCGGTTATCCTTGTCGATAAAAACATTAATAACGCCCTCGCCCTCACTAAGCAGGCCGCTTTTTACTGCCTCGTCAATTGCGTCGCATGAATTCTGTATATATTCCCGGAAAATTGACCATGAAGTCTTATATAACGAACTCGAAAAAATATCAAGAACAGCAGCTCCTACAGTATGTATACTCACTCATAAATAAATCACTCCTTATAAATTTATAAATATTTTATTAATCTCTAAATTGTTTGTATACAGGTCTCGGAAATTGAACGCGCAGTAAATTTCTAAACAGGGGATTCTGTATTAAATATTCGCCCTACTCGAGACGTGTTAATAAATTTTTATAGACGCCCGGAAAATTGCTGTAATCGTGATTGCTTGTTTCATTAGAATTACTGCGGCCGTATGCATTTGTTGCGCAATTGCCGGTAACTCTTGGATGTATTGCGGATCTGAACTGTTCAGCACCGAATAAAATTACACCCATTGAGCGGCCTCTTTCTGCCACGTCTAAAAGCTCATGCAAAACCGGTGAATTTCTCGCGACATCCTTTGAAGCGTATTTATTAAGTTCGTCGATAAATATTATAATTTTCGCGGGAGGTGTTACGCCTTCATAACTGCCCAGCTTTAAATTATAAATCGTCTTTAATGCATCACCGAACACAAAGGCCTGTTTACTCGTTTCAAGTTTGGAAATGTCAATTACTTTTACTTGGCCGGCTTTAATTTGCGTTAACTCGCTTTCTAGTCTGCAAGTATTATCAGGAAAATCAGGGCTTGAGTCAAACATTTCATCATTCTTGAACATTGTATTAATAAGCCTGTAAAATTTTCGCCAGCTCGATGCAGCTATACCCCCGCCGGATTTTGTGCTCTGTGTAAAGCTGATTATTTTCTTGAGAAGTCCGTCCCACGCTGTAATATTGCGAAAGTCTGAGTCTTCAGGGTCAATTATTTTGCTGATTATAGCTTCAGTTGTCTGATAGGGGTCATCTATCTCATTAAACAGCAATTCTATTTTTTCGCGGTCATCATTGTAAGTGTATAAAAATTTTTTGAGCTTATGACCTGAAATATACTCGTTAATGTCGCTTTCAGGCAAATATGAACTTGATTTTGTTTTGCTGTATGGTATGTAATAGCTGACGTTCTCAAATGGAGCCGCACTCATTCCGAGAATATTATATCTTTTGCGTTCATAGTCAGTGAGTTCGTCATTAGGCTTGTCAATGGCCATTAAATCGCGTCCCTTTACGTTAAATATTACAAATGAGACACTTTCAGCGTTTAATTGTTCCTGAATCGCCCTGAGTAAAAACATAGAATATGAAGTCTTTGCAGCAAGTCCGGAGATTCCCGAAATATTCAAGTGAGCTCCCTCCGGACCGAGTAAATATTTAGAGTTTAATTTTACAGGCAGATTAACTTGATAATTAGTCCCTGCGTACATAGTTATAGATCCGCAAGTTACAGGATTCTGAATTTTATCGAGTCCCAGTGCTGTATTAATTTCTTCAGGCGAGGCAAGAGAGACAGGCGCATTATTATGAACTGGCGTATAAAAATTTTTTGTGTTAATTAACACTGAGACTTCAACGCAATTAAATGATATTCTCTTCGTGGCAGATTGAGCTTTGAGACTCCCGAAATCGCTTGAAATATAACTAGATAATGGGCTCGACGAGTCAGTTATATGTGAAATATTCTCGACGCTCCCGAAAGTAATAGAGTTCGCAATGTGTTCGACTTTAACGACATCAAAAACGTGAATGGGTAAATCTGAACTTGTCCAGAAAGAAAATTTTTCTATAGTTGTCGGGCTGCTTTCAGTTGCAATAACTCGGCCTATAATGGGCATTAATAATAATTCCTCCTAAAAAATTTAAAAAATGTGTAAGAAACTTTCTTTGTTAATATATTTTGATTTAGCAAATCTTTCAGTGAGATATACGGGGTAAATATCGCATTTTTTTGCGTAGTTTACCGGGCTGCGTTCGTTGATAATATACGCGCTTAATTTATTTAATTCGCTGCTGTCAATAATTTCGTCATTATCTGCTAAGAGTCTTTCAAGTTTTATGACTCCGTCAAATGCTGAATTTGTGCGGGTTCTGTCGTAAAGTCTCAAGTACCAGACAGCCATTTTTCGCGAGCCTAATTTTTCGGAACTTGTGAAGATTGCCGCTTGAGTCCTGTGATATAACGGCAACTCAGCAATATAGCTTGAATCACGTAAACCGCGGGGATTTATGCAGGATGAGGGCTTGAAATTTTTGACTGCTCCGACTACATAGCGATAATGATTTAAATCTAAATTTTTCGTGAATATATATTCAATTGAGCCGCTCTTGATTAAATAATTATTGTGATTTAATAAATTGCCCTGTGATAAATACTCGGTCAGTTTGATTTCATAAGTCATAGCGCGTGCTTCTATTTTTGTCCGGCCTCTGCTTTCAAGACTTTGGCTCAAGTTAGAATCTTTTGCGGTTGAGTATGTTAATACAGCTGAAATTTTTATATTCAAACTTGCGAGCGAGTCATTTAATTTCTTAGTGAGTGCCTGAATAAAAAATTTTTTGTCCGCGGGATTTGCAATTACTACATCAGGCAGAACTATAATAATTTCATGCTTGAACATAAACCGCGATAAATTGCCCTTAACTCTTTTACAGCAAGCCGCCCCGATTTGTCCGGCCATAATGGGATAAATATTTTGCGAGTAAATAAACTCATCGACTTTGTAAACACTTTTAGTGCCGTCAATGAAATAATTTAGAATTTGCCCGCCCGATATTTTTTCGCACAGTGAACTAAGATTTATATATTTATTATTCTGAGACTCGGCCATTTTCTCCCATAAACTAAACGAGTCAGACTCTATAATTTGCGGGGATTCTTGATCAGATGATAAATATTTATTAATTTTGCAGCTTTGGCCGTGAGTTTCCTGTTCAATAATTTGAATCAGCCCATTATGATTCATAAAAAAATTTTCTCCTGAATTTGTGTTTAGCTTGATAGTGTGAATTATAGCATAAAAATTTTTGTATAAGTGTAATAGCGTGATGAAGTCAGTAAATGCAATGACTCATAAAAAAAGGGAGACTCGCGCCTCCCAGTTATAAATTTATTCTATTCTATTCAAACGAGAAAACTAATTCTCCGGCTTTCATGTCAATATTGACTCGAGTCTTTTCGCGGATTCCTCCTGCAATTAATGCACGCGCTAATTTTGTTTCTACATTGTGAGTGATATATCGCTTTAAAGGCCGAGCCCCGTAAACTGGATCATAACCGGCTGAAGCAATAAATGACAGCGCAGAATCCGAAAAATTTAACTCGATTTGACGCTCTGATAATCTCTCAGATAAACGAGAAAGCAAAATTTTCACGATTGATTTAACTTCGTCTTCAGTCAACGGCTTAAAGAATACAATATCATCGACTCGATTCAAGAATTCCGGCCTGAAGTGTTCACGTAAAGCCTGCATAACTTCATCGCGTGCAGTAAGAGAAATTACCCCGCTCACGATATTATCAAGCAAAATCTGCGAGCCTATATTACTTGTCATGATTATAACAGTATTCTTGAAGTCAACTAAATGGCCGTGTGAGTCCGTTATTCTGCCGTCGTCCAAAACCTGCAGCAAAATATTAAACACGTCCGGATGAGCTTTCTCGATTTCGTCAAATAATATTACGCTGTATGGCCGTCTTCTCACTGCTTCAGTTAGCTGCCCGCCCTCGTCATAGCCTACATAACCGGGGGGAGCTCCTACCAAGCGCGAGACTGAATGTTTTTCCATGTATTCGCTCATGTCGATTCTAATCATGTTCTCTTCACTGTCGAAAAGTGCTTCAGCTAGAGTCCTTGCAAGTTCAGTCTTTCCTACACCGGTCGGGCCAAGAAATATAAATGAACCGATTGGGCGTTTAGGGTCCTTAATGCCGCTCCGGGCACGTAACACTGCATCAGCTACGAGCTGCACTGCCTCATCTTGACCGACGACTCTTTTATGTAATATCTCGTCAAGTTTTAATAATTTCTCGCGTTCACCTTCTAATAATCTTGTAACAGGAATCCCCGTCCACCGGCTGACTATGTCGGCGATCTCGTCTTCTGTAACTTCTTCACGTAATAATTTCTTGGAGTCCGAGTCTGACTCTGATTTTATTTTTTCAGCAGCTTTTAACGAGTCTTCTAATTCGCGTAATTTGCCATAACGTAATTCTGCGGCTTTATTCAAATTATATTCACGTTCGGCGCGTTCGATTTCTGATTTGACATCTTCAATTTGCGAGCGTAAATCACGAATTCCCGTAATAGCTTTCTTTTCTGATTCATATTTTGCGCGTAAAGTATCAGCCTGTTCTCGTGCCTCCTGTAATTCCTGCTGTAATTTTCCGAGTCTTTCTTTTGAAGCGTCATCGGTCTCGTGTTTTAACGCTGTCTCTTCTATTTCTAACTGCATAACTTTTCGCGAGGCATTATCTAATTCAGTAGGCTGTGAGTCAATTTCTGTGCGTAACATTGCGCAGGCCTCATCCACTAAGTCAATGGCTTTATCGGGCAGAAATCTATTAGTGATATAACGATTCGACAACACGGCGGCACTCACTAGGGCATTATCACGAATCACTACACCGTGATGCACCTGCAATTTTTCACGAATCCCCCGCAAAATCGAAATAGTATCTTCAACTGAAGGCTGTTCAACGTCAACGGGCTGGAATCTCCGGGCGAGTGCTGCGTCTTTCTCGATATATTTGCGATATTCGTCAACGGTTGTAGCTCCTATGCAGTGTAATTCACCCCGTGCGAGCATGGGCTTTAACATGTTGCCTGCGTCTACTGCTCCTTCTGCTGCACCTGCTCCGACTATAGTATGAAGCTCATCAATAAATAAAAGAATTCTCCCGTCTGAGTTCTTAATCTCGTTTAATACGGCCTTGAGTCTCTCTTCAAATTCGCCCCGATATTTAGCACCCGCAATTAATGAGCCCATATCGAGCGCAAAAACTGTTCTGTCCTTGAGTCCTTCTGGAACATCGCCGCGTACGATTCTTTGTGCGAGTCCTTCAACAATTGCGGTTTTACCGACTCCGGGATCGCCTATTAAGACGGGATTATTTTTTGTTTTGCGTGAAAGGATTCTGATAACCCGCCTAATTTCGTCATCACGTCCGATTACTGGGTCTAATTTGCCGTTTTTAGCAGCGTCTACTAAGTCCCGGCCGTATTTTTCGAGTGCCTGATAAGTTGCTTCAGGGTCTGCGCTTTGGACTCGTTGTGAGCCTCTGACTTGATTTAGAGTCTTCAAAAATTTTTCTTCATTGAGTCCAAATCTCGCAAAAATTCTCCCGGCTGGTGTATTAGTGCCTTCTGCTAACATCGCTAAGAATAAATGTTCAACTGAAATATATTCGTCCTTAAGAGATTTAGCGCGTTCTTCAGCACGATTTAATAAACGATCAAGCCTCTGAGTTATATAAATTTTGCCCTGTTCAACGCCTGAACCTGTAACACGAGGCAATTTAGATAATTCATCGTCTACAGATTTTGCGAGCGAGTTTATATCTATGCTCATACGTCGTAATAATTGATTAATCAGGCCTTCTGAATCTTTTAACAATGCTGCTAATAAATGCTCTGTATCTACTTGCTGATGATTATATTCTGATGCTATTGAGCTTGCTTGCTGCAGGGCCTCTTGACTCTTACGCGTTAATTTCTCGTTATTATTCATGTGTGTTCACTTCCCTAAAAAATTATTTCACTTTTACTGACGAAAGATTTTAAGACAGAGCGAAAATTTTTCAATAAGTGATTTTGCGGATTAATAATATATGGCGTAAAATATTTGTGTCAATATAAGCAAAATTGGAGTTGATATCAATAATGCGTAATCGAAAAAATACTGTCTCTGAACTAGATAAATTATTTCAAGAAGTAGGCAGATATAGAAATAGTAAAGAATATGATGAGCTATTAAAATTTGTTGCACGTTTTCGTAATATTGCCCCGTTTAATGCGATGTTAATTCAAATGCAAAAGCCAGGCAGCAAATATGTAGCAAGCGTTAAAGACTGGGCAGAACGTTTTCAGCGCAAACCTAAACCCGGTGCACGTCCTCTTGTAATTCTGCGTCCATTCGGGCCGGTTCAATTTGTATATGAATTAAACGATACGGAGGGGAAAACTCTTCCAGAAGAAATTTTGAATCCGTTTAAGGCACATGGGGAGATTTCTTTATCAGAACTTGAAAAATTTATTAAGTGTTTATTTTTTCATGGCATAGAAGTATACAATAACGATTACGGCACTGATTTTTACGGTAATGTAGAAGCAGTGAATAAAACAGGACAATATACAAAATCCCGTGTAATATACAAATTTAGAATTCCATTTGCAATTACGATTAACAAGAATCATGATTTTACTACACAGCTTACTTCAACTTATCATGAACTAGGTCATATATATTGCGGTCATTTATATACTCCAGATATAGAATATTTACCTGAAAGATATAATTTACCATTAGAAATTAGCGAATTCGAAGCCGAGTCTGTGTGCTGGCTTATATGCGAACGTCAGGGAATAAAGAATCCTTCAGCGGAATATTTAAGCCGTTATCTTAATGATAATAAAACTATACCGTCTATTAGTATTGATACAGTTCTTAAGGCAGTAACATCAATAGAAGAAATTATATCTCATAATATAACAACACCGCGCAAGGAATTATTATTAAAACATGATCAAAATACTGATTTATACGCTTTTCATCAAATCACTTTATCATGAGGAAAATAAATAATGGCAGCTTTTGACGATTTCACAAAACTAGACATCAGAGCAGGAACTATAATAAAAGCCGAGTCATTTCCTAAAGCAAGAAAGCCAGCTTATAAATTATTAATCGATTTCGGGAGAGATATAGGCCTGAAACAATCAAGCGCACAAATAACTGAATACTACAAACTTGAAGACTTGCCCGGCAAAAAAATTTTAGCAGTCATAAACTTCCCAGCTAGGCAAATTGCTGACTTTATGAGCGAAGTATTAGTACTCGGCACTTATAGCAACGGGGGAGTCGTCTTAATAATTCCTGACAAGAGCGAAAATGTTAATAACGGTGATAAATTAGGGTAAATTCTCCCTCCCTGCGATTATAACAGGAAAGGAGAAATATTTTACTTACTTCAACACGCCTAAAGCCGCCTGAGCCGCCGCAATCCTAGCAACTGGAACTCTAAACGGTGAACATGATACATAATTTAAATTAAGCGAATGACAGAATGCAATACTTTCAGGATTTCCGCCGTGTTCTCCGCAAATTCCGACGGATAATTTATCATTCACTTTGCGGCCCTTCTCGACTGCCATTTTTACGAGCTGCCCAGGCCCGTCGCGATCAAGTACAGCAAACGGATTTTCTTTGAAGACTCCTTTGTCTATGTACTGGAATAAAAATTTATTCTCTGCATCATCGCGTGAATATCCCAGTGTCGTTTGTGTCAAGTCATTTGTCCCGCATGAGAAGAACTGCGCATATTCTGCTAACTGGTCAGCAACAAGTGCCGCTCTTGGAACTTCTATCATAGTCCCGACTAAATACGAGAATTTTACGCCGCTTTCTTTCATGATTTCATTTGCGATTCTGTCGGCCATCTCTCTAAAGAATTTCATTTCCGGTTTAGTCCCGACTAAAGGAATCATTACTTCAGGTTTGACTGTAATATCGGCCTTAGTGAGTTCGACAACTGCCTCAAAAATTGCGCTCATCTGCATCTCATAAATTTCAGGATAAATCATTCCCAGACGGCAGCCCCTGAATCCTAACATCGGGTTATTCTCGTGTAACTGGTGAACTTTTTCGAGAGTGTCATTTAAGCGTTTTGCTTCAGGTGAATCGGGAGCAGCTTTCTTTAAGTCTTCGAGTATATTCGGCTCCTTAGGCAAGAATTCATGTAAGGGCGGATCTAACAATCTTATAATAACTGGCAGGCCGTCCATAGCTTTGAAGATTCCTAGAAAATCATTTTTCTGCATGACCTTCAATTTTGCCAGAGCGTCCCTGCGTTCTTCCTTGCCCGACTCGCTTGTTCCCAGTGCCACGACTAAACGCTGCATAACCGGCAATCTATCAACGCCCATAAACATGTGTTCAGTCCTGCAAAGTCCGACACCTTTCGCCCCGAATTCGCGCGCCCTCTTTGCATCTTCCGGAGTATCTGCATTTGTCCAGACCATTAATTTTGCGTTCTCGTCTGCCCATGTTAATAATTTCTTGAAGTCATCGCTAAATTCAGCGTCAATCATTTTTGCTTCTCCGGCGAGTAAATTTCCTGTTGTGCCGTCAACTGTTACCCAGTCGCCTTTTTTGAATACGCGATTATCAACTGTTAGAGTCTCTTTATCAACGTCAATTAATGCGCTCTCACAACCGCAAACGGCCGGCTTACCCATTCCGCGGGCAACTACAGCAGCATGACTCGTCATTCCGCCTCTTGATGTAACTACTCCATTTGAAGCAAATAACCCGTGAATATCGTCCGGGCTTGTTTCAGGACGTGCCAAAATTACCGGTTTATTTTGTCTTGACCATTCTTCGGCCTCATCAGCAGAAAATACGAGCATTCCCGCACCTGCACCCGGTGAAGCTGGTAGACCCTTTGCAATAATATCCTGCTTAGCTGATTTATCAACTTGACGGTGTAATAACTGCTCGACTTGATCCGGAGATACACGCGTTACTGCTGTCTTTGTGTCGATTAAGCCCTCATTTACCATGTCGACGGCGACTTTTACGGCTGCGGCGGCTGTTCGTTTCCCTGCACGAGTCTGCAATAAAAATAATTTTCCGCGCTCAATCGTGAATTCTATATCCTGCATTTCCTGATAAGTATTCTCAAGCAATTTAGTGAGCTCGCAAAGTTTTGCATAATTTTCGGGCATTTTTTTCTCAAGTTCGGCTATAGGCATGGGCGTTCTGATTCCTGCAACAACGTCCTCACCCTGAGCATTAATTAAGAATTCGCCGTATAATTTATTTTCACCAGTTGAAGGATTACGAGTAAAGCATACACCAGTCCCGCAATCATCGCCGAGATTCCCGAATATCATAGCGATAACGTTTACAGCTGTGCCTAAATTGTCATCGATCTTGTTAATTTTCCTGTAAGTTATTGCGCGTGGAATATTCCAGCTTTTGAAGACTGCTTCAATTGCGCGTCTTAACTGCTCCCATGGATCTGAAGGAAATTCGCGCCCCGTTGAATTCTTGTATATTGCCTTGTATTCGACTAATAATTTTTCGAGCTGTTCGGCCGGAATCTGATAATCCTGCTCGGCGTTTGACTCTTTGCGTGCTTTTGCGAGTGCTGACTCGAATAAATCAAAATTTACCTCGTCTACAACGCTTGAGAACATTTGTATAAATCTCCTGTAACTATCAAGCGCAAATCTCTTATTGCCTGAAGTCTCAGCTAAACCCTTCACTGTATTATCATTCAGGCCTAAATTTAAAATCGTCTCCATCATTCCGGGCATTGATATGGGCGCGCCGGATCTAACAGAGACTAACAAGGGATTTTGCGAGCCTCCCCAGATTTTGCCGGTTTCTTGTTCGAGCTGAGAGACTGATTTTTTCACATCGTCCCATAATTGATTCATTATTCCGGGATCCTGCATATATTTGCGGCAGACTTCAGTCGTTAATATAAACCCTGCAGGAACAGGCAGCCCGCTTTGAGCCATCTTGCATAAATTCGCACCCTTACCGCCCAGTAATAAACGGTTTGAGCTGTCCCCTTCCTTCAGGCTGTAAATAAATTTTTCACTCACTGACAAATCACTCCTGATAAAAATTTTTTTGAATAAATGCATTATAAAGAATTCAGCGTTAAAATCATTACGTCATTTCACTAGTTTATATAAAAACTTGCGCAAAAAATTTTTTCGTGATAGTATTTCACATCGTAATGGCCTCATCGACTAGTGGTCTAGGTCGTAGCCCTCTCAAGGCTAAAACACGAGTTCGAACCTCGTTGAGGCTACTTTCATTAATAAGTCTTCCGGATATAAGCGGGAGGCTTTTTTTTTACACGTCATGATTTATAATAATAAAGATTTTACAAGGACGGACAATAATTATAATGAGTGTAAAGACAGCTGAAGAAAAATTACGTGAAATGTTAGAAGGCGAGCCCCTGAAAACCGCAAAACATGAAAGCAGGAAAGAGGCTCAAATTTTAGACGCAGCCAAGCAAAATAAACGAGATAAACAAGAGGCAGAGGCGTTTATTCAGGATTTGGAGAAAAAATTACCCCCGTTGAAGTTAAAGCCTAAGCCAGTTAAGAAAGCAGCACAGCAAAATCAAGAAAACACTTCGCAAGCTGTCTCTAATTCTAATGTTATTGCACAGAGTGAAAGCAAACAGCAAGAAAGCCAGCCGCAAATTTTACCCGTTATAAATAATAGCCAGACTGAGCCGGAAATTTCGCAAATCCCTGAGATTGATACAAGTTATATAGATGAGCCTGATATTTTACCCGTTATCACAAATGATGATAATAACGAGCAAGAAAACGAGCCGGAAATTTTAGAGCCTGATACAAGCTACATAGACGAGCCCGAAATTTTACAGGATAATTCAATTAATGAAGACTTGCCCGTTATTGCTGACGATAATAATAGCAGCGAACAAGAGCCGTTTTTTGCAGATAGTGATGACGAGCCGGAATCAAATCCCGATGATTTACAAGTTATCGCAAATAATGAGTCAGAGTCAGAACAGTACGAACAAGAAAACGAATCAGAACCTGAAAATTTGCCCGATATTCCTGTAATTGACGAACAAACAAGCGAACAGGAAGACGAACTCCCTGTAATTCCTGTAATTGACAATGAAGACGAGAACAACGAGTCCGAGCCTGCACCTATTAGCGTTACCATGCCGGAAAGTACTGCAACCGCTGAAGACAAATTAATGGCCGATATCGCCGAAGCCATGACAGGAAACCCCTTAACACTTGAAAGCGGTAATAACGAGCCTTATAATCTGCCCGATTTTACACAAGATAATAATAACGAGCAACAGACGGCCGAGGAAAAATTACGCGCTAATATAGCTCAAGCAATGACAGAGTCGCCCCTTGACATCGCTCAAGATAATATTAATCAAAATTTGGAGCAGGATTTGAATCCTTTTGACGAGCTGCCAGAATTCAAGCCTCAAAGCAAGCCCGAACCGTTTATACCCGATTTTGACGAGAATATTAACGAGCCTGAACAAGATTCAAATAATGAGCATGAGTCAGAGCCAGAATCAGAAAACGAGCAGGGAAGCGAAATTTTACCCGAAATCAATAACGAGTCAGAACCGGAACAAGAAAACGAGCCTATAGAAATTGAAGATATTGATTTGCCCATTCAAGAAAGTGAAAGCGAGCCGGAAAATTTACTAGAAATCAATAACGAACCCGAACCCGAACCCGATTTCAGCTCGTTTAATATTGATTTAGACGATGATATTAATCAAGATACGCCGGAACCTGAAAGCAATAACGAGTCAGACTCTGAATCAGAATCAGAATCTGAATCCGAAAATTTGCCGAGTTTGCTTAATGACCCTGACGAACACGAAGATAATGACGACTTTGATATTTCTTCACTGGGCGCACTCAGTGAGGCAGCTTCTATAATCGGCGATGATCATGATCACGACAACGACAACGAACACGATAATACAAACAATTTTATCAGCGAACTAGATAACGAGCCTGAATACACAGCTCCAGAGTCCGAGTCCGTAATAATAAATAATTCAAATCCAAATTCAGAGGAAGAAAAGAG
Organism: Synergistaceae bacterium; assembly: GCA_017444345.1. NCBI lineage: Bacteria > Thermotogati > Synergistota > Synergistia > Synergistales > Synergistaceae > Synergistaceae bacterium. The sequence continues at coordinate 28,030 of JAFSWW010000052.1, forward strand.
TAATCAACAAGTTATGAGTATCAGAGACAAGTTAAAGAGCCGTAAAGCCGGAGACGGTGAAGGAAAATCTTGGGGAGGTCTTATTACTGCCCTGTTATTAGCTGCTTTATTAATAGTCGGCATTATGCTTTATTTCAAAATAGGCAGTCTGGCAAACGGCATTACTATCGAGCAGGCCCCGCAAAGTTCTCAAGCTCCCGAAACTTATGAGTACGCTATTGATTTTATTCTTGACCAGAATTTAACAGAAAGAATGACCCAGCGC
>JAFSWW010000053.1 GCA_017444345.1 Synergistaceae bacterium
CCTTGCGGGTAAAGTATATCTATAATGCTGCCTATATTCTTAAATCCGTATTGACTCACCGGTGTAGTATTGACTTGATATAAATCGCTTATTAACGTGAATGATATATCTACTGAAGTCCCCTCAGGAAATAAATTCCCGTTGTCATCGACTATATATTGCGAGAATGTCCGCCCAGCCTTATATGGGTTGTCTTCGTCTATAGGGTTGAGCTCGTTAAATTTCGCAAGCGCGTCGCCTGATACTGTTATTCGCAGATCATTATAATTATATATATTCAGGCCGCCTATAGTTGAAGGCATTGACGAATAATCCGGGACAGTGTTTGAATTCTTTGTGCAAAATGCTTTTATGCAAGCATTCATAATTATACGTTCGCCGGCATCGTTAGTCATTTTTGCGCCGTCAATCCATGTTATTCCGTCTTCTGAAAAATGGCTCTGTCCGTCAAATGCTACAGCCCGCGCCGTGTCGCCTTCTATTCTCGTTTCTGCTGCTATCTTGCCCGCGTTTGAAGTGGGATTCATAACATGCATTACTACCGAGAAATATTTACCCGCCGGAATAGTTAACGACTCTTCTAGTTCTATAGTGTGATAGCCTTTATATAACGTGCCGGCTTGGATTGAATAAATTTTATTGCCCTTCACAATATCGCCCGAACTCGGCAGCGTGTCATAAGTATATATGCTAAAATCAGTCGAGATTAAATCTTCCAGCGTGTAATAGCCTATTTCCATTAAATTTCTTGACTCGTTTTCAGCCGGAAATACATTCGCAGCCCATGCACCCGTAAAATCACAGCAATGTCCTAAATCATCATAGCCGTAATGAATTAAATTTCTGTCAGCGTCATCAACTGTCAAGACTGCAAATAATAAATTAGACTGTGCATATGAGAGCCAGAAATAACCGTTTTGACCCCATTCTGTGCCAAATGAATCTCTAACAAGCCAAGCTCCTGATCTTATCGGCCTGTTATTCTCGTTAAATAGTTCAGTCGAAAAATTATCGTTCCAGCCTATTACGTTTACGCAATGCCTGTTATTTGTTGTATTATTTTCTGTAAGCTCAACAGGATAATAATATGCTGAATTCACAGTGTTAAATCCATCTGTAACAAAATCAAGTTCGAGATATAATGCTCCGTTTGTGATTAATAATTGCTTAATCTCGTCAATTTTTTCCGAGCTCCATTCAGGCACTGATATAATTTCTGCGTCCGTCAATCTCAAAACCGAGCTGTAATCTTCAGGACTCATATTATTGCCCGGAGTCGTCCCATATGGTAAGCTGCTTTCAAGAACCGGCCCGAAACCATAGCCCCGCGATAAAAACGCAACTGCTCTCTCAAGATTTCCGCCTGAATTCAAAATATTTGTCGAGTCGGGATTATATATCGAGTAATTTTTTTTAGGCGAGTTATAAGCAAAGTAGGCCAAGTGCATTTCTGACAAGTCCAAATCTAAATATGTGCCTAAATTGTTAATTAATACTCCCTGAGCACATTGCATTAAATAATTACTCTCACAGGCCTGCAATACAGCAAATGCCCAGTCAGTCTTATAATTGCCCTGATCGTTTATTGTCGTAACAACGCCCGAACCCCGCAAATCAAGTTCTCCGCCGCTGTCGCCTTCACTGTTAGGGCTGTATTTGTCGCAGCCTCCTGATAAAATCACAAGCGATAATATTAGAGTTATACAAAAAATTTTCTTGCTCAAATTAATAACGCCTCCTGAAAAAATTTCAAGTATATTATATAATTCTTTCTTAATAAATTTTTCGGAGATGAATATTTCAATGTCTAATAATCCCTTCTTTGATGACCCTCTTGCGCAATTTCTAGGCGATTGGTCATGTCATATTAATATTTACTCGGTGTTATTCAGAATTTGCCTTGTTGTCTTACTCGCTGCAATTATAGGCTGTGAACGTTCAAGCAAAAGGCACTCGGCAGGTTTGAGAACGTTTATAATTGTCTCGCTGGCTTCGGCGGTGGCTGCTATGATTGATATTTGCGTCATAGTTCACACAAATGAAGGTTTTGCTATCATTTCTGCGGCGGCCATTGTTGCAGTTGCCATGATCAGCGGAAATTCTATTTTATTCAGCTCTAAGAGTCAAATTAAGGGACTCACTACTTCGGCGGGACTCTGGGCTTGTTCTATAATAGGGCTCGCAATAGGTGCAGGACTCTATACTATTACATTAATTGCGTTTGTTGCTTTACTCTGTTGTCTTTCGCAGCTGCCATTTATTGAGACAATTTTGAAAGATAGATCTAATCATTTCGAGATTCATTTGGAGTTAAAGAATAGCTCAAATCTTCAAGACTTTGTTACGACTATAAGAAAACTGGGACTCAAAATTGATGACATCGAGTCAAATCCTGCATACATAAATTCGGGCTTAAGCGTTTATTCAGTATCTATGACGATTCACGAACGCGATTTTAAGCAATACAGAAAGCACAGTGATATTATAGAAGCCTTGAGATCTCTTGATTATATTCACTATATTGAAGAAATGAATTAAATTTTTGCGGGAATTATTTTACTATAACGCGAAATGAATTAAAATAATTGTACTCACAATTTTAGTAATATATACAGTAAGGAGAAATTTTTTAATGCAGATTAGTATCACAAAGAACACACACCCCGGTAAAATGCCTCCGAGCGATAAACTCGGTTTCGGCTCAATTTTCAGCGATCACATGTTCATGATGGATTATACGGACGCTCAAAAATGGCATAATGCGCGTATAGTTCCATTCGGGCCGATTCCGATTAATCCCGCAGCCAGTGTTTTGCACTATGCAAATGAAGTTTTCGAGGGCATGAAAGCATATCGCTGGGCAGATAACAGCATTCACTTATTCAGACCGATTGAGAATGCAAAGCGTATTAATATCTCAGCTGAAAGAATAGGACTCCCGCAAATTCCTAATGATATTTTTGTCGAGGCAGTCCGTGAAGTCGTGAAAGTTGACTCGGCTTGGGTTCCTTCAGGTGAGGGGACTTCTTTATATATTCGCCCGTTTTTATACGCAATTGATCCCGAATTAGCACTACACGGAATCCATCAGGCAACTTTTGTAATAATTCTTTCACCCAGTGCGAGTTATTTTGCTGAAGGAATTAAGCCCGTTAAAATCATGCTAGAAACTGAAGACGTTAGAGCAGTACGAGGCGGCACAGGTTACACGAAATGCGGCGGAAATTATGCAGCCAGTAACAGAGCAGGAGACCGGGCAATGGAAAAAGGTTACTCGCAAGTTTTATGGCTCGACGGAGTCCACCGCAAATATATTGAAGAAGTCGGCGCAATGAATGTAATGTTCAAAATTGACGGAGTCGTCGTAACTCCTTCACTTGAGAACGGATCAATCTTAGGCGGCATTACTCGTAAATCATGCTTAGAAGTCCTTAAAAGCTGGAATATTCCCGCCGAAGAAAGATTATTAAGCGTTGACGAATTAATTGACGCTGCGAAAAACGGCAAATTAGAAGAAGCATTTGGAACAGGTACCGCCGCAGTAATTTCTCCGATCGGGGAACTTGCATATAACGGCGAAAAATACACGGTCAATGACTTCAAAATCGGCCCGGTCGCTCAGAAATTATATGACGAGTTAACCGGAATTCAATGGGGTAAGAGGCCTGATCCGTTCGGGTGGACGGAATGCGTATAATTCTGCCTACTTTTGCAAAAATTAATTTAACGCTTAGAGTCCTTAACAAGAGGCCCGACGGTTATCATAATCTCGTGTCTACGTTCTTAAAGATTCCTTCAGGCGATGTGCTTTATATTTCAGAATCAACGGCAAATCTTGATGTAGTCAGCGCAAATATAAGCATAACCGGCGAAAATATTATCTCTAAGGCTCTGAGAATTGCGCGTGAAGATGGCTACAAGATTCCATATTTGAACGTGAAGATTCATAAAAGTATACCGCCGGGATCTGGACTCGGTGCAGGTTCAGGAAATGCCGCGGCAATATTATCATTATTCGGAGCTGAAAAAGTTGCGGCCAAAGTCGGAGCTGATGTCCCCTTTTTATGTTCAGGCTTGAATATGGCTCTAGTTTCAGGAATAGGCGAAAGAGTCGAGCGCGTTACAGAACAAAAAATTCACGGAGTTATAGCGATTCCCGATTGGCAGACTGACACGAAAGCAGCATATAAGGAACTTGATGAACTTGACGAGAGTCACGGCTTTGATATTTTGCTGGCACGCACTGAATTACGAGATATTTATCATGCAAACGCGGGAGCAGGACTCAAAGTCGGATTATTGCCGAATGATTTCTTGAAAGTTTTAATCAAGAGACACCCGAAATATAATGAGTTATTCAAAATTTTTGACTCATCAGGTGCAGGAGCATGGGGATTAACAGGTTCGGGCAGTGCAGTTTTTGCGGTCATGAAAGATTTTGTAAAAATTGACTGGCCAAGCTACATTAAGAACGTTTTATATTTTTAGCGAGTGAATTTGTAGAAATTTTTTGCGGGTTGCGTGAGATTCTTTCTTGCGCGACTCGTTTTTTATATGAAC
>JAFSWW010000054.1 GCA_017444345.1 Synergistaceae bacterium
AAAGATTTCGGCAAGAACTGGAACAGTAAATATCCAAGTGATTCAGCGTTCATGGGAAGCTCACTGGGACGACCTGAATGAATTTTTTGCCTATCCAGACGAGATAAGACGAGTTATATACACGACTAATGCAATTGAATATCTAAATGCCTCATTGAGAAAAGTAACGAAAAACAGCGCCGCATTCCCCGACGACGAAGCAATTATGAAGATCATGTATTTGGCAATCCAGAAAGCGTCTAAAAAGTGGACAATGCCGATTCGCAACTAGGGATTAGCGTTAAATCAGTTTGCCATTATCTTTGGAGCTGACAGAGTAAAAATTTAATTACACAAAACTATTGACAGTCCCTGCCTATAATTGATACACTAAGAATATATTGCAAACGAATTTTTGCAACAAAAAATAATGTAATATGTAAATTTGCTGCGTTATTCTACAAAAAGTTTACTGTCCAAATAAAGTCATATCTTTTACCCTAAGAATTGCACTAATTAACTAATCATTCTTTTTATTGCGGCGGGGGTGATTTTTCCTTCCATTGGACCAAAAGCGGCGGCATTTAGTGCTCCTGCAGCAGCTCCCATCTTTGCAGATTCCTCTAAAGTCTTCCCCTCAATGATTCCGCATATGAAAGCAGCATCATAGCTATCTCCTGCTCCCGTTGCGTCTTCCTGTATAACTTTATAGATCGGCTGTGAGACCTCGAGTCCATTTCTCGTATAAATCTGTGAACCCTTTGAGCCGTTCTTTAACACTAAGATTTCAAGCGCGGGATTATCGAATACTTTTTTTATAGCAGAGTCAATATTTTCAATGCCTGTAAACATTTTTAATTCTGATACGCCTGGCATAAGTATTGACGATTTATTAAAGACTTCCTGCAAAATATTTAACACGGATTTATCGCGTAACATTTCAAGCCTTACATTTGGATCAAAGCTGATTTTTACGCCGTTATCTCTCATCATGTTTACAGTTTTAAGAATTTCACCCGCAAAATTTATATCAGACATCAACGAACAGCCCATTACATGCATAAATTTTGTGTCTTCAAAGCCTGCCATATTCTCCGGAGCTTTGGCCATAATGCACGGTGAATTATCCATGTAAAATAAATATTTTCTCTCACCGTCCGCAAAATAAGTAACAAAAGCTATTCCCGTGTTGCCTTTATCAGATATAAGCACCCTGCTTACATCAACGCCGTCAAGTTTGAGTCTTCGTAAAATATTTTCGCCGAAATCATCTTGTCCGACTCCGCTTATAATTGCCGTAGAATGTCCTAATCTTGCCGCTGTGCTTATGAAAATCCCCGGTGCGCCGCTAGGGAAGGGGCCTCTGAAATAATCTGACTTATAAAGCGGTATATCTTCACTTGGCCTCATGATTTCGACAAGTAACTCGCCCATTGTTATAATTTCTGCCATTTTCTAATAACCTTCTTTCTTGATTCTTGTTTATAAAAATTGCCTCACTCACAGTTATTTATTGCATGAATGAGACAATTATATATTATTTATAGCTTGATTTAAAATTTACTGAGCTGTAATTTCTGACGTAAATATGCCTTCATGTGCTCTTGTACATAACTGGGAATTTTCTGCATATTGCCTTTATCGCCGAACTCTGCCGCATATTCGCGTAAACTGTCATAATAAAGCCTGAAATATTCTGTTCCGACGTTAAATTTATTAATCCCCCGCTTGAAAGCCTCTTCTAACTGGTCATGAGGAATCCCGCTCCCGCCATGTAACACTAACGGCGTATTTGTTGCTGAATTAATTGCGTCTAAACGTGTTAAATCTAATTTAGGCGTTGTGAGATAAACACCGTGTGCGCTTCCTATAGCGACTGCAACAGAATCTACTCCTGTCTGCTCACAGAATGCGGCTGCAACTTCGGGCTTTGTGTATAAATCCTTGTCGTCCTGATCTTGATTAGCCGCAAAACCTACATGGCCTAATTCTGCCTCAACATCAGCTCCCAGAGCATGAGCAGCATCTACAACTCGTTTTGTTAATCTGATATTTTCTTCAACGGGAAGCATTGAGCCGTCATACATAACAGACGTAAAACCTGCCTGAACAGCACGGAGAATATAATCAAAATCGCTGCAGTGATCAAGATGTAAACCGATGGGAACTTTAACTTGACTTGCGAGTTCGTGAACAGTTGCCGCAAAACTCTTTAACCCGCAGCAATTCCCCTCGTAATTATCCGGCGGATAAAGCATTACAATAGCAGGTTTATTTAACTCTTCAGCTACAGCAACGACTGAATATGCCATAGTGTAATCATTACAGTTAAAGCCAATAGCAGACGTGTTAGCATCATCGGCCATTTTGAGAATAGTACTTACTTTTTCAAGTGCCATGAAATAATATTCCTTCCTTATATAAATATATATATTTTAATCGCGTGATAAGTTATTTGCTAGACCGCCTAATAAAATCGATACTGACATTGCGCCGGGGTCAGGCCAGCCTATTACTTGTTCACGAAAATTTTTCGAGCGTCCGAGTCTTGACACCATATTTTTTGTTGACTCTACACCTTTTAATGCTCCTTTATGGGCTGCTGTGAGTATTTGCCCGATGTCATCCGTTAATTTTAGGGCTGATTCCATTTCTGACTGAGCAGGGAGTAAAGCGTCTACCATTGTTTTATCTCCGGGATTTGCACGGCCTCGTCGTATAACTCCCTGAATTCCACCCGTGAGAAAAGCGGCCATATCAACACCATTTAAGGAGTCTTTATTCTTGATTTCGTCAAGCCCGCTGATAAAGAGAGTCCCGAATAATACTCCGGAAGATCCGCCCATAGATTTTACTAGACACAAGCCGACCGAGTGAAATAAATCATATGGACTTGAGAAATTATTTTCTGATAACTGCTTACTAAGTACGTTAAAACCGGTCTTCATTCCGATTCCGTGATCTCCGTCGCCTATAACACTGTCGACTCGAGTCAATTCCGGTTCAGCTGATATAATTTCTCTTGCGGCCTCAATCATGGCTGACTTTAATTTTTCAGTATCTGCAAATCTCATGATAATTACTCCTTATTAAATCGTGAATCCATCGCCATTTATAGCACCTTCTAAGAACGGCCTTAATTCTGAATCAGCACTCAATAATGTAACAGTGAATCCGTAACCGTCTAAAATGTGAATATATACGCCCACGTTCATACGCAGAATATTATAATTTGCGCTCAGTGAATCATATAAATAATTGCCCATTACATAAGCCTCATCATAGCCGGCCAGTCTCAAGGGATTCACCATTAACAAAATTTGCTCGTCATTTCTAGGTGAAATATCTTCAGTCAAAAGTTTTATAGTTTCTTGTGCAGCTTCAGACATTCCCATTTGCCCGGTCTTGAATCCCGGCTCATCAGAGAATCCTCGCCCGAAAGTTACTATATTATTTTCTGTGTCGATACTCACGCAAATAGTAGCCATTCTTGAATTAGCTTTCTTTAACAGAGCCGCTATATCATCAAGTGAGAGTCCAGCCCTTGACGCACTCGCAGCAATACGAGTCATTAACGCAATACCCGACCGCCCGCCGCGATTCTCACGAGATTCTCCACGAGCCATTCCCATATCATCATGTACAGGAATTTGAACCGCCCGATGTCCTTCAATGCGTAATAATTCCTCGGCCATGTCGTTATTAAGATAGTCGCCCATGAAATTATTATAAAGTAGAATTACTCCCCGCCCAGTGTCAAGGGCTTTTGCTGCTTCGTAGATTGCATAGGCATTAGGTGCTGTGAACGGTGCGCCCACAACAACGGCATCTGCTAAATTCTCACCGACAAAACCGGGCGAAAAAGGGCCGTCAGATCCTCCGCTGCTTATGATTACTGCAACACGATCGGAAATATTATCCGAAGAAAATAGAGTCGCGCTTGAAATTTGACTGTCAAATAAACGCCATCGCCCAGGGTGAGCTTTTAACATTCCTGTAAACCATTTGCGGGCGTAATATTCCCGTCCATCACTAAACCAATGCATTATATATATATTTCTCCTTAATTTTTCGTCTTCTTTTGTGCCATGTCGAGAATAACAGCAAATAAAATAATTGCTCCGATTACTACTTTCTGCCAGTAAGAATTAACGTGCATTAAATTCATTCCGTTATTGATTACTGCTATAACAGCGACTCCGAACATTGCACGGCCCACTGAACCGCTTCCGCCTGTGAGACTCGTACCTCCTAAGACAGTCGCAGCAATTGCGTACATCTCATAGCCATCACAAGCAGCCGGCTGACCTGAAGCAAGTTTTGAGGCATTCAAGACTCCGGCCAAAGCAGCGGCAACACTGCAAAGTACATGACCCCAGAAAATTACATTCTTTGTGTTAATTCCGGCCAAGTGGGCGACTTGTCTATTACTCCCAGTTGCGTAGACATGACGGCCGAACACTGTTTTACTTAATAATATATGCATTATCACGACCATTATAATAACAAAGATTGTTATATTTGGAATCCAGCCTGTAGCCTTCCCCTCAGTAACTAGCCAGCGCCCCGCACCGATAAAGCTATAAGCCTTAGGAATTCCTGAAATTGCAGTACCTCCTGAAAATATAAAGCATAACCCACGAGCAGCCGTCAACATTGCCAGAGTCGCAATCATGGCTACAACGTTGAATCTACTAATCATTAGGCCGGTGAAACTTCCGCAAAGGACTCCGACAAGAATCGCAGGGAGAATCAAAACGGGAATAGAACCCCAGTTACTCATTTGCGGGAACATGAGAGAAATTTTTGTACTGATTACTCCGGCGAGTGCAGCGACTGAACCGACAGAAATATCAATACCGCCTAAGATAATTACATAAGTGAGTCCCGCCGATAACATTGCATTAATGGCCATTTGCGTAGTGAGATTCACGATATTTGCCATGTTAAAAAATTTGCCTGAAGTTCCCACACCGAACCCGATTATTAGCGCAATAAGTATAACAACTACCATATTTCTCATGATAAAATTTTTCATTGCTGCATTCTTGTTTATAGTATTCTCTGACATTTAATTCACCTCGTCTAATTCTGTGAAGAGCTGACAGTGCTGGCCAGCTGCATAATTTTTGTCTCGGTTGCTTCTTCTCGGCTTAATTCTCCTGTAATATGTCCTTCACACATTACTAGAATTCTATCGCTGACTCCTAAAATTTCCGGTAATTCTGAAGATACCATTATGATAGTCCCGCCCTGATCGACAAAATTATTCATGAGAGTATAGAACTCAGATTTTGCGTTAACGTCGATTCCTCGTGTAGGCTCGTCAAGAATTAAAATTTGTGATTCAGCAATGAGCCATTTTGCTAGGACTATTTTTTGCTGATTTCCGCCTGATAGATTTCTTATTATAGTCTCAATAGTCGGAGTCTTTACCCGCAATTTATCCTTGTATTCAGTGCTGACCTCATTAATCCATTTGTCATCAGCAAAGCCGAATTTTTTCATGTGATAAATTAAGCTCGGCAACACGGAATTATCTTTTACCATTGCGCTCAACATAAGCCCCGTAGTACGTCTATCTTCAGTTACCATGCCGATTTTTTTCGCAATAGCATCTTTAGGGCTCGTAAAGTGAACAGGCTGACCCGATACAAAAACTTGTCCGCTGTCAGGAATTCTAGCTCCGAAAATAGTTTCCATTGTTTCAGTTCGACCAGCACCGACGAGTCCGGAAATCCCTAAAATTTCGCCGCGATATGCAGTAAAAGAAACGTTCTCAAATTCGCCCTTACGTGTGAGTCCCTCGACTCTGAGCATTTCTTCCCCGCGTGTGTGTTCAGTGTGAATGAAATAATCCTGAATTTCTCGGCCTACCATGCTGGCAACTAAATCATGTTCGCTGATTTCGCTAATTTTGTCAGTCCGAACAAAGCAGCCGTCACGCAAAACTGTAGCTCGGTCGCAGATCTCAAAAATTTCCTTGAGCCTATGACTTATATAAAGCACTGCTACATTCTGACTCTTAAGGACTCTAATTTGCTCAAAAAGTGCGTTAATTTCGTGATCTGATAATGAGCTTGTAGGCTCGTCCATGATAACGACTTTTGCGTTCTTATTTATGACTCGTGCTATCTCTACCATTTGCTGCTGTGCTGCTGTCAGGTCTCTAGCTACGTCATTTGGATGTATAATCCCGTCCATTTTCATATAAGAAAGCAATTCCTGTGTGCGTTTAATCATGCTGCGATTATCGAGAAAAAGCCCGTTGACCTTCTCTTCACCTAAGAAAACATTTTCGGCAACCGTTAAATCTTTTGCGATGCTTAATTCCTGATGTATAACTGCTATTCCATGATCTAAGGCATCACGGGGACTCTTGAAATTAAGTTCTTCACCGTTAAATAATACTTTGCCTTCAGTCGGAGTATAGACACCCGATAAAATTTTAATTAATGTAGACTTCCCAGCTCCATTTTCACCCATAAGAGCGTGGACTTCTCCGGGGTAAAAGTCAATCGATATGTCAGTTAGTGCTTTAACGCCCGGAAAAACTTTTGAAATATGAATTGCTTGTAAACAAGGTTGCACATGATTCACCCCTTTATATTATATAAAAATTTGCCCCGTACCTTTGTAGTAATTTCATGCTCGGTGCGAGGCAAAACAACTTTTAATTATTCACAAAATAACCGAGTTATATTTACTGGGCGACCGCATTTGAAGCGTCAACAAGATACGGAGCGATCAAGATTACTGGCTTATCAACTGAACCCTTTGTTAAATACTTCACCATTTCTTCGGCGATTGTATAACCGATTTTATTAGGATTCTGGGCTACGTCTGCGAACCAGTATTTACCGTCAACAGGGTCAAGAATTGCCTTGTGTGCTTCGGGGTTAGCGTCAAATCCGATCATCTTTGTAGTTGCACCGGCGGCCTTTATTGCAGCAAGAGCACCTATACACGCAGGATCTCCGACAGTGAAGACTACGGCCATATCAGGATAACTAATTAAAGCGTCGCTCATTAAGTTTTGTGCTATATCGGCTTGTCCCTGATAATTTCCGATATTTACAATGTTTAATTTGTATTTATCCTTGTTGGCATTCATGACGCTCATCCAGCCGTTTTCTCGGTCTATGCAGCTTTGAGGCTCAGGATAACCGATAATTCCTACTGTTGCGCCCTCCTTGAGTCCGAGTCTGTCTAATTCTGCAATTGTAGCTTCTCCGCCGACGACTCCGCCCTGATAGTTATCAGTACCGACAAAGCACTTAATAACTTTTGTGAGTTCTGAAGTGCAGTCAAATGTGAACATCGGGACTCCTTCTGCATTAGCTGCCTCGATTGCATTAGTACACGCGACAGGTTCATTACAGGCAAGAGAAATAGCGTCCATCCCGTCAACTACGAGGCTTTCAATACGTTCTGTAGCAAGAGCTCCGGATAATTCACTCTCAAGCACAACCGCTGTAAATCCCATTTCTTTGGCCGCTGCTAAAATACCTTTTTCAATCTCAAGATAGAAAGCATGTTCACGGCTGCCTAAGATAAAGCCGAGTTTTAGATCCTTGACATCTTTACCTGCCGCAAAACTAACACAGGAAAAACTCATCATTACTAATACTAAAAGAAACGCAATAAATTTTTTCATAAGATAGTCCTCGCTTTCATTAGCCGGATATAAGCCCGACAAAGATAAATTTTACGAAATGATTAATAGTTTTAAGCACGTCAAAAATGTATATAATATAATTAATAAACAGAATCACAGCAGAAATCCTGCATCAAATATACACAAATTCAATACTAAACTAAAACTCATTTCATGATTTGAAGCTAAAATAACATTCTTATTTATCATTGTCAATCATAACATTTGCCTATTATTTAATAAATTTAATAAAGAATTTTATTACTTTTATATCATAGTTTTATGTTAAGCTTAGAAAAATTTTGAGAAAAAATCGAAGTTAAACATGTTATTTTATTGACACCTATATCCCATCTACTAGACGGTGTCGTCATAATATATAAAGCCACATAAACATTGCACATATCTGAACTGAAGCTATGAATGACGATGATTTTTTAGCGTAACGGGTTGCAATGCCTCGCCACTGTTTTAATTTCAAAAACGTATTTTCTACA
>JAFSWW010000055.1 GCA_017444345.1 Synergistaceae bacterium
AGTAATAGCGTGTTTTTTCCGCCGCCGACGGGGTGGGCGGGTGGGAGGAGGCGGCGGAACTAAAAATTTAGCAGGTCAGGAAATCCTACGTTATTGCTTAAGTACTCTACAAAATCAGAAATTTTCTCGTCTTCTATAAATGGAGCTTGCAATCTTATCGGCAAAGGATAGCCCGAACTCCTGAATAACATATCGCCTTTACTTGTGAGTCTCTCTGCTCCTGAAGAGTCAATTATATTTTTTGAGTCTTCAAGTGTCTGAAGCGTAAAAGCTGCCCTTGCCGGAATATTTGATTTAATCAGGCTCGTTATTACATCATTTGAAGGAGTCTGAGTCGCTAAAATCATATAAATTCCTGAAGCTCCGGCCTTCTGTGCTAATCTTGCTATTAAACTTTCTGTCTCATTTCCGGCCGAATACATTAAATCAGCTAGTTCGTTTATTATAATCACTATACGGGGCAATTTCTCATTTTTGCGATTGTAGGCTGATAAATTTCTTACTTTAGCGGCTGAAAATTTTTCCGTGCGTTCCTGCATTTCGTGTAAAGCCCAGTTAAGAGCCTTTAAAGCCGTCTTCACGTCATAAACAGGAGTCGCTATTAAATGTGAAAGATTTTCATAAATCGCAAAATCTGTCTGTCTTGTGTCAATCATTAATAATTTAAGCTCATCGGGACGGCAATTTGCGCACATTCCGAGAATGCAGGAATTAATGAATACACTTTTGCCCGCTCCTGAACTCCCGGCGATTAAAATATGAGGCATTGACTCGAGTCCCTGTATAAAAATTTCTCCGTCGATTTTACAGCCAAGCGGCATAATTAATTTTGCTCGTGAATTAATGAACTCTTCAGAATCTATAATATTTCTCAATGGAATAATTTTACGTTCGAGCGCAGGAACTTCAACTCCAGCATAATGAGTCCCCCATATAGGAGCCTCGATTCTTACCGGCATTACAGCGAGGGACATGGCCAAGTCGTCAGCAAGTTCAAGAATGCGGCTCACTTTTGTGCCGGGGGCGAGTTCTAATTGATATTGAGTAACTGAAGCACCGTTTATAATTTTTGCGACACTGGCATTGACTCCGAAATTCTTTAATGATGAAATTATTTGCTTGCCTTGTCTCTCTGAAGATTTTATTAAATCCTTGTCGAACTCAATAACTTGTTTAGCTCCGTAAATATCAATAGGAGGCGGAAAATTTGCTATATCTTCATGCTGTGATTGCTGGGAGTCGTTGACTTGTTCGGGCTTGTTTGCTTGTAACTCGTCAATAGCATCAATAGAAGGAAGGGGGCGGCGAAATTTTTTCATACGTTTAGCGGGCTCTCTTTTCTCAGGAGCTGATATTTTGCTTTCGTCAAGTGAAGTAATAAGAGTGCTGAACATATTAATTGCGGCTTTCATGGGATCTTTTTCGGGTTCTGGCTGCTGTGTATCATCCTGCTTTAAATTAGGGTCGGGGATTCGCATTGACTCAATTTCTGCCTTAGCATTAAGAGCCGACAATAACGGCATTGGATCAGAAAATTGTATAGCATCGTCATAAACTCTGAATTTAGGGGCGGGAATCTTCTGCGGAAATAAAATATTTTCGGGCTTGTCTTCTGTATATGGATCTCCGCTATAATTTTCGCGCGGTTTTCGTCTTGATCTGGGTCTAGTTTTAGATTCAGAGTCTAAATCAGAATCAGAGTCCGAGTCTGAATCTGAATCAGAAAAATTCATAACTGGTATAGAAATTTTCAGAATCCTAGAGCCGAACAGATAAGCCGACAAAATAAATGACGCTATAACGAGTAAAAGTGTTATAAACGTTCCTATATTCAAGACAAAAAATTTAGCGAGTCCGCTGCCTAGTCCCCCCGGTTGAAATAGAGTCCAGTCAGAATCCCAGCCTGTTTCACGCAAAAATCCCAGCATAAACGAGAACGAAATATAAAGCTGAAGAGTGCCTAAAACTTGACGAGGTACACGAGGGACTCGAAATCTAAATAATTTAGCGGCACATAAATATATCACGAAAAATAACGGGACAATGAACGCGCCTCCCCATGTTGAACGTAAATATCTGCCCCATTCGCGCCCGCCGTCGCCTGTAAATGAACTGTCGAATAATGCCAATATACAATAAAAGCAAAATAATATGATTCCAAATAATAATAATTCTCGTAAATCGCCTTTATTCTTGTTAGTCTTTCTTCTTCGCGGCAAAAAATTCCCCTCCTGATTTAATTAATTATTTTTCCGAGCGTACCAGCCTGATATTTTGCTGATGTTCACGGAAAGATTTAGAAAAATAGTGATAGCCGTTCTTATTCGCTACATAATAATAATAATCGTTTACTTCAGGTTCGAGGGCTGCTCCCCATGCTGCTGTGCCGGGTATACAAATGGGCTTAGGGGGTAATCCTGAAATCTTATAAGTATTATACGGCGAGTCAATCTCTAAATCTTTATTCAATACGCGCGTTAGTTTACGGCCAGCGAGTCTCCATGCATACACAACTGTAGCGTCAATTTGCAGGGCCATATTTGATTTTATTCTGTTATTAATTACTCCGGCAACTGTAGGACATTCTGAGTCATGCAAGACTTCACGCTCAATCATTGAGGCAATTATAGCAGCGTCAACTAAATGGCTTGAATCTAATTTTTTTGCTTTGATTAAATCGCCGCGTAATTTCCACCATGCAAGTGATGCCGCCTGAACAGCTTCGTCGGGTGTTCGTTCGACTAATAAATAAGTCTCAGGCTCAAGAAATGCTATTCTCGTGTATTCGTCATCGGTGATAGATTTTATTAAGTCCTGCATTTCGTCCGGATAATTTGAGTCGTTAAGTAATGCCCGTGTGAAAGCTGCTATATTAAATCTGCTGTCTTGAGTCTCTAAATTTTCAGCAAGCGCAAAAATATCAAGTCCCGGCAAAATTTGTAATTTCAGTAGTGCTGGCTTGGCCGTCTTTAACTGTCTTGCTAAGTTCCACGGATCTGAAGGCACAACGGAATAATTACCGGCTCTAATTTTCTTGTCAATGCCGAATTTTGCGAGCCAACGCGCTAATTGTGAAGGTGAACCGCTTTCAAGTGCTCCCTGAATCTCAAAAGCACGTGCTGCCTGTAAAGCTGTCATGCCGCTTGAAATAGTAACACTTATTGTATTGCCATCAGGAATAGGCAGTAAACCGTCCCAGAATTTCAGCGGAGTCTTTGTGTAATATGAGAAAGCCATTCCCGCAATTGCTGCCCATGATAACATAAAGAATATAATAAATATCCCGTATAATTTAGGCTTTCTCCGGGTTAATTTGTGAGGTCTGACTCGTTCACGTGAATTATTATATTTTGTCTGCAAGTTCTTAGCACATCCTGTTATTATTTTGCGTTTATTATAGCAATTAACATAAAAATTTTATTCTTTATTCGTCATCGTCATTATTAGCAGGATCAGCGGAAATTCTTGCACGGCCTCTTGTACTGAAGATTATATAATACTTGCTTTCGTCTGTGCCTGTTATTGTGATAGTTCCCGATGGTCTGTAAATATTAGAGAGTGTATATACAAATTTTTTATTAGGTGAATATTTGCAGCCTGAAGTAGCATTTAAACTTTCATCAGGATTTATATCATATGACTCATTATTCCATTGCATTGTGATATTATCATCATTAAATTCAAAAGAAAACGCTTGATGAGTCCTATTTGCCGTCTGAGTTAATTTATTAATCCATTCTAGGACTCTTGCTGCCTCGCGTTCGGCCGTCTGATTTGCCATTTTAGTATTAATGAGAAATACTGCTATACCCGTTAAGATTGCACAAGCTGTGATTAATTCTGTTAGAGTGAAAGCAAGCCGCTTATTATTTTGCATTATAGAAATCTCCTTTTATGTTAAGAATAAGGCTGAAATTTACGAGATTCTTGACTTGAGAAGTCCCGGGAATTACTACACTCTCAAATAGTCCGCTTTGTTTGAGTCCCTCGCTCAAAGATTCCAAAGACTCAGCATCTGAAGCCGTACCGGTTATATTTACGACAAATCCCGTGCCTCCTGCTGTAAAATCTGCATTATTTAATTTGATTCCCGTGCCTGCATTTGCCTCGATTGAGTTTAAGACTTCTAAAATGGGAATATCACCGCGCAAAAAATTTAATACCTGCTCAGTTTGTGATTTATTTTGAGAGAGTGAAGTATTATTTTTCATGAGTTCCATTCTATGTTCTTGAAGCTCGCTGATAAGTTCGCGGTTATGATCTATAGCACGTGTTAAAATTCTAGCTCGTGAGTTTGCAAATAAAATAGTTCCCAGTGATAGAATCCCGAATCCCGACATCAATAAAATTAACGCGATTCTATTTGGATTCATTGAGTTTTTGCGTTTCTCGAATGCTATATATTCGGCCGGGCGCAAGTCCATTATATATTCGTCATCGGGGTCTCTCATTGCTAGTCCGCGTGCTTTGTAGAACTGGCTGGAAAAATTTACGATTTCTATATCAGTCCCGGAAGTTATATTTACGTTTACGTCTGCAAGAATTAATTTACTGAGTTTGACGCGCTTATATTGAGTCTCAACAAATTGCAGAGTGTTGCGAATGTCCCCGAAACTATTAGAATTATCTGCAGTCCTGAAAAAAATCCCGTGCCCTTCCCAAGTCGTTACTATATTGTGTCGATCTGCAAAAATACAAAGTCCCTCGCGGTCTTCAGGAATTGCGCGTAACATGGCAAAATTTGCGGGCTCTATTGCTTTAACAATAATTCCTAATTTGTTGGCGATTTCTATTAATTGATCTATATAATTTCTTCTGACAGCTGCAGCAAGAACGCTAACAGTATCGACAGTTCTATTTGATGTAGGAGTCTCTATTATAATCGTGTCAAAAATTGCTTCAGAACTCGGAAATGGGAAACTCTCTTCAAGATTTAGTGCTAACGAGCTTTTTATGTCATCTAGGCTCATTGTCGGGAAGTTCAGGGGCCTTATTATTACATCGCCTGAAGGAATGCCTATAACTACTGGGACGGAAATTTTGCCGGTTTCTTTTATTAGCTGCTTAAATCCGCGCTCTAACATTTTAAAATTTTTCATTGAGTTATTACTCATGCAGCCTTCTTCTAAGGGAATTCTAATATGTCTAATATCTTCGCCGTTCTCGTCAATTTCTATATAACCGAGTCCGTCATTTCTTATAGCAATTCCCGCATTTATACTTGATTTAACAGGATGAAATAGCCGCATTATTCTCTGAACCACACTTCCTGATGGAAAATTGTAGTCTTGTCTACATCATTGCTTACAACTTCCTCAATCATTAAACAATTATTATTATTATCAATTGGAGCATAAGCCCTGATTAAAAATTTTCCGGGCATGGCTGGGAATAGCTGTTCATACGGTTTTTGCAAGATATATTTTCCTTCATCTTTCAAAGACGTATCATATAATTTATAATCCAGATTATGTATATTCACTGTCATTTTGCCGTCTGATGCAGATTTTGATAATATTCTTGTCCCCTCATCAGAATAAAATGACTTAGCTTTATTTGTTATTTCGTAATAATAGACATCGTTTAAATTATTAATTTGAGTTATGGATTTTTTTGCTTGTGAAATTAAATTCTCAAGGGCGAGTCTAACTCCCATGATTTCGCGGTCTTCAGTGAGGGACTCAAATGACTGCACGGAGAAAAAGAAAACTTGAGTCATTATTAATGCTGCTGTCAGAAAGAAAACTAACAGACTCACAAGTGAAGCCCCGCGCCGACTCCTAAAATTTATCGCTCTGTCTTTATCGCATGAATATTTATATTTGCATTTAGCACACAATTTTTTATCGCCTCTGATTTCAGGAAATTTTTTAGATTTTAGCGAAATAACTTGCCAGACTGTATTAAATAAATCCGGCAAATTTGATTTTATCATAGCAGCAACGCTCACAGAGTCAAAAATATCGGGCGATTTCTCATCAAGATAAATTATCTCAATTGAGGGCGTTATACCTGTCTTCTTAGCAATCAGCCAAGCATAAACGAGACTTTGAGCAAGCGGCACAGTTATATCACTCTTGTTATATGCTTTGAACTCGAATAATCGGACTTCACCTTTATCGGGATTAAATAATAGTGCGTCATAGCGTCCCTTAATCGACAAATAGCCGTATTCAAGAGTATAAATGCCTTGTAAATCCTGCTCAGGTTTAATAAAAATTTTATCGTGTGAATTAATCCCGCTGAAAAATTCAGACATTGCTTTAACCCATATTTTTATGCCTGAAGCGACCGCTAATAATTGATTCGCCGTAAATTTTTCTGAGTTCATAGCGGCAAACGGCAAGAAAATTTTTTCACGAATCAAATTCTCAAGTTTTCCATTTTCCGGACTGCTTTTAACTGCGTCAATAATCTCATCGTGTAAAGGACTCATATCATTATAAGCTGCCTCAAAAAATACCTGCGCTATATTCTTGTGAAAAATTGAGCCGTAATACTCACTTCCGTTAATTCCGACAGTCCACGCTGATTTTTGCCTCCTGTGCAATTTATAAGCGAGCAGGGCCGGACATCTTTGACACAAAGCAATATCGCTAACTGTAATATAACAAGTCTTCATTATATAAATATACTTACTTTCTATCAGCCATAGTGATTAAAATATCGTCTCTTGAGTTAAACAGCCTGAATTTATTATTACTCTGCAAAAAATTCATGAATTCGGGGCGTGAAATTACATGATCCCGGGCTGCTAAGAATTCAAGTGATTTATTTATGCTGATTAATTTCATGGGCGACGCGTTTACTATTTCTATCAGGACACTCTCAAAACTTGCCGGGACTTGTGATTCTGTTTTCTCCGGAGTCTGAGTCTGACTCTGACTCTTAGGCAAATTAATATTTAATAGATTCAAGCTCCTGACAAAAATTTTTATATCGTCTCTAGTTGCTGCCCTTGCGCCTGTTGACGGGTAAATATTTACATCGCCGTTATCGACCCGGTTGATTAAAGCTGCCAGCCCGTACCATTCAACACGAGTAAATTTATTAATTAATAAAACTTTCCCGCCCGCGTCTTGAAATTCCTGTAAAAGTTTAGCTACCTGCTTCCAAGTCGATTTATGTAATTGAGCTTCAGAAATATAATAGCAAATATACTCGTTTAAAAAATTTATTCCCTGCTTAAGTGCGTTGGAGTGTGAAAGATTATTATTGCCGGTTACTATAAAGAAAGCAAATTTTTTATTGTTGAATTCAGCGAAAACCTTTAAATGTTTGCTTGACCCGCGCGAGACCTTGAAATTTTCATGTGAAGACAGCCAGACTCTAAGAGATAACGCTAATAAATCAGCATTTGGAGGCCAAGATTTTACATCACGTTTTATTTTATTGCATTCGTCATTGAATACGCCTTTAAGAGTCATAAAAATTTCTTTCTCGTATTTATTATTGCCGGGTAAATCTAATAAAATTTGCGTATCTTGCTGTGATTCTTGCGTTTGTGATTGAGTTTGAGTCTGATTCTGAGTCTGAGTTTGAGTCGAGTCTTGATTTGGTGCTTCGTCCCTAAAAATTGCCCGGTTAGCAAGTTCTATTACCATGCGGGGCGAGAATCCATTTTTTAATTTTACGCGATCGATTAAAAACTGGTAAAATTTTTCTTGAGTCTCGCTGTCTTTATCACAGAAGGCAAATGCTATTCTCTCTCTTATTAATTGCTGTGCTTGACTAATTGAACATTCTCCCATTGTGATTTTATGATGTTCGAGTCTCTGATACACTGACGAATTTAAACACGGTTTTATTTTCACGTTCCATATATCAGGCTTCATGAAACACAGCGGCAAAATTCCTACTAGATTATCACTCAATAAATGAATGATATTACCAAATGCAAAAATTAATTCCTGATTCCCATTCATTGAGTCTAACTGGTCAAAGCATACAATCATAGGCACATGAGCATAAGCAAGCAATAATCCCAGTGAAATTAAAATTTTTTCGGCGGCACTCTCTTTTTTTGCGTCAGTCATTGAGTTAATATCACGTGAAGGCAGGCCAAGTTTTAAAGAGTCCTCCTCGTCGAGTCCTTCTCTGAGCCAGTCAATAATTAAAGCGCGCATATTTTCATCAGTTGTCCCGGCATATAGCAAAATACATTTAAGCACGTTTTTATCGAGTCCCGGCATATCACGAGCTAAATAAATTCGCATGTCAATCTTGTCAATACTCGCAAAACCGTCATTGATTCTGCGTTCCCTGTATGAGCTTAGTACTTCATTTACAAGCATATCAAATTGAGATTTATTCGAGCTGTGAATTTGCAGTAAACTTATAAAAATTTCTGATAATAAATCCTGTGTTACGCTTTCAGGATCGCGGAATGCCCTGACAGTTACGAAAATTGCAGGCCTTGAATTAGTCCTGAGTCTGCGCAAGATTCTTGTCAGCATGTGAGTCTTCCCTGAGCCTGATTCACCTAGTATTAACCCGGCAAGAGGCATAGAAGGCTCCCGGCGTTTATGTCTGATTAATTGCTCAATTTCTTCAGACGCTGATCTATTTAATTGCTGTAAATCAGGATTCATATTCTCCCACGGCACCGGCGACGCTGAAGACTCAAATGGGTTATTTTCTCGGAGCTGCTTAAGAATCAAATCATTATCTGACATTTCTTGTAACAGTCCCCATTCTGTAATTATTCTCGTCCATAAAGCAATCTTTTATCTCATCCGGAGTCATCGTTGACTCGTCTGCAATGTGCATTTGTATTAATTCCCTGTCGCGTAACATAGTCAACATTGAGTCAAATAAATCGCGGGGCCAGTTTAATTTTTTGCGTAAATCACAAATTCTCACAAAGATTCGGCCGTTATCGAGTTCGTCAAATGCTTTCATGAATTCTTCCCGGCTGTAATCGCTCGGGTGTGTATTAGTTCGTTCAGGTTCGTGGATATGTTCAAATTTTTGAGTCTGTATCTTCCCCGAATTATCAATCAAATAAAATTTAGTATCTAAATTTTCATCCAGTCTGCTTTTAACTCGGCCTGACTCGACTAAACTATTTAATATTTTAGCGACATCAGCTTTTGAGAACGGCAGAGAACGGGCTATTAATTTCGCACTCTTACCCTTAACGCTGTCCATTTCGGCAATTACTAAATCTTCAGGCTGACAGGGTACGAGAATATAAGTTATCGGGCCTTTCTTGTGAAAAATAAATTTGTCCTTCACTTGAGGCTCTATTACTTTGCGGATGGCTGAAGCTGTGTGACAGTCTTCAATACCGATTAGCCGCCTGATTTCTGCTCCCATTGTTATAGACAGCTTACTGACCGTCATAAATGGGCGTTTGTTATCGTCTAATATTTCTTGAATAATTCCTGAAACGCTTTGATTATTCATTTATGAAAATTTCTCCCTTCTGTATAATTAATTTCTCAAATCAGCCGGATTATTCCTATGTCAGATAAAATTTGAAGCAGAAGTCCTGAACTTATTTTTTTCCTGCGTGACTCCATTTTTGTCTGACTTTGTGAAATCCCTGCGATTCTGCAAGTTTTATATTTTCACGGGCTGTCAATGACGGTAATTTAGGACTCATTACATAGCAATTTTTTGAAGTCCTATAAACTCAATATCATCATTATAATCATAAAGTTGTATAGCTTCCTTCATGTTTGAGTCAAGTTCTTCAAGAGTCCTCGCCTGAGTATGACACCCGGGCAATGATGGAATGCTCCCGATATAATAGCCGTCTTTATCTCTTGTGATTGTCATAAAATATTCGATTCCAG
Organism: Synergistaceae bacterium; assembly: GCA_017444345.1. Lineage (NCBI taxonomy): Bacteria > Thermotogati > Synergistota > Synergistia > Synergistales > Synergistaceae > Synergistaceae bacterium. Next base: position 9,801 of record JAFSWW010000055.1, read on the forward strand.
TTTTCGGCATTAAATCACTCTTTCACGAAAAAATTTTTTGATAATTATTTATAGAAATTTTATAGCATATACACGAAAAAATGACGAGATTTTTTGCGGACTTTGTGAATTTGTAAACATATTAGTATACTTTTACAAATAATATCTTGCTGTGATGGTATACTCGCTTGAGTTTCTGCCATGTACACGGCGGATATTTTTTTATGGGCAATTTCTTTAATGCGGCCGTGAATATTATACAAAAATTTTTATTGCACGTCATAAATAAACACGTAAAGATTCACAAAAATTTTTAACTGGCTTGCGAATAATTAATAACGGGAATGCTCGAAAATTTTTATTGCACATCATAAATAAACGCGCAAAGATTCACGAAAAATTTTCACGATAATTTTTTGCAACATAAGAAAATTTTTTAGCTCTATGAGTTATTGCTATTACTTGAATTAAATCACATTCTTGTAGCTGTAAATGTAGCTGTAAAACTTGCACTCTTTCACAAAAATTTTGCTGCTTATATAATATCAAAAAAGGAGAAATTTTTTATGTATCATGAGCCAGTAATGTTAAATGAAGTTATAGAATTAATACGCACTCACTCAAATAATAAATCAAACTTGCGAATCCTTGACGGGACACTTGGACTCGGCGGTTATTCTGAGGCACTGTTAAAAAATTTTAGTAATCCTTATATTCTCGGAATTGACAGGGACGAGTCAGCTATAAATTTTTCACGCGAGAGACTCAAGGATTTTAACAATTTCGAGGCACTTCACGCAAATTTCGGGGATCTTGACTCAATAATAAAAAATTTTGATCCGTTCGATGTATTTGTCTTTGATTTAGGAGTGTCGAACATGCAAATTTCTTCACCTGAACGCGGCTTCTCGTTCAACATTGACGGCCCTCTTGATATGCGAATGAATCCGGACGGCGACTCATTGACTGCACGGGAGATTTTGCGGGACTACGACTCTAAGACTCTTGCAAAAATTTTCTGGGACTACGGAGAAGAGAGATTTTCACGTCAAATAGCTTCAGCCATAAAACGCACTAAATCGCCGATTAATACTACATTTGAACTCGTGAATCTGATTCGCTCGACATTGCCGCAGCCCATTCAACGAAAAATGGGAACTCATCCCGCACGCAGAATCTTTCAGGCTCTGAGAATTTACATAAATAACGAGTCCGGAGAACTTGAAAACTTGCTGAAATCTTTACGCAAAATAAATAATGACGCAATTATAATATTTGTCTCGTATCATTCACTTGAAGACAGGTTAATCAAGAAAAATTTTAGACAATGGCAAATTGATAATCACGGGAAGATTTTGACTCGGCATCCTTTGACACCTTCAGAAAATGAGATCGAATTAAATTATAAATCCCGCAGTGCAAAATTAAGGGCATTTTGTATTATTTCAAACTAGGCAATTTACGCAAAATGTGTTATTATCTTTCACACGATTAACAAATTTATAAATAATTCGGGGGCGAATGACAATGCGTAAAAGTAAACAAGGTAATAATAGAGTCAAAGTTACAGTAAGATTCGTGCTAGCATTGAGTCTCGTAGCTGGGTTAGTTGTAGGGCTTGGCATATTGAGATTTCACGCCGCTCGTCTTGCATATTATCTTGAGTCAATTAATCAATCAATACAGAAATATTCAGATGAGGAAGTTGTTTTGCGTCAAGAACTCTCTGCACTAGTTGCGCCCATTAGGGTTTATTCGTACTGCAAAGAGAATCTGGGAATGCAAAAAGTTTTGAGGGCTGAGACTATTTCTGTGAGGTCAAGGAACGGAGAATTAACAGCGTCTCGCGATAATAAATCAGCAAATAAAGGCGGCTGGCGTTCGACACTTGCTTGGCTGCTGGGACAATAAACTATAAAATATGCCGTCAAAATCACGTCTTAACAGGGCTGGAAATCCCTGGATATTATTTATTCTTGCGTTCATTATTACCGGAGGAACTTTAACGGCTCGACATTGCTGGCCAAATCCCCGAATCGTTCAGCAATCACAGCATCAATATTGGAAACGAGTCCCCCTTGATGCAGCACGCGGAATAATTCAAGACTCAAAAGGTAACGCATTAGTCATTTCTGAAACTCTGCCGTCATTTGCTATAGATCCGTCAATTATTGATATTTCGAACGATATTCCCGAACTCGCTCAAGTTTTATCGCCCGATATTCTTAATCGAGTCCGTAATGCAATGGGTACACGCTCGCGATTCATGTGGCTTAATCACAAAATTTCTGAATCACAGGCCGAAATCTTTCAAGAGTTAATGCCAAAAATTAGAGCACTTATTCAAATCGATGAGCCGTATAGAAAATATACAAATCAGCGTTTAATGTCGCATATTTTAGGATTCTGCAACGTCGACAACAGGGGACTCGCAGGAATCGAACAGGCATGGGACACGACTCTATACACTCCGCCCGGTCAAAAAATTGTAGTTCGCCGTCCGGGAAGTCAGCCCGCTTCACTCTTAGAAGAAGAATCAGAACATAGAACAGTAACTCCGATTGTAACTCTTACAGTTGACAGCAGAATTCAATATGTCGTCGAGAAACATTTATTTAAGGCGGCAGAAGACAACGGGGCAAAATGGGCGGCCGCAATTTGTATGAATCCTAACACCGGCGAAATTTTATCAATGGCAAGCTGGCCTACTTATGACGCTTCTAATAGGAAGACTCTTTTAACGACTGAGTCATTATCAAACGGGGCTGTCAGTCGAGGCTATGAACCGGGATCTACTTTTAAGCCGATATATTTAAGTATTGCACTTGAACGGGGCTGGGCTCAGAAAGACGAAATATTTTTTTGCCCGGCAAGATTAAAAGTTGCTGACGGTTACATAAAAGAGTCTTATCCTGTAGCAATGGGCAATATCGACACGGCTCAATTATTAATAAAATCTTCAAACGTGGGCATGGCTCAAATCGGAATCAGAGCAGAACGCACTAAAATGTATGAATGTCTTCAGGCACTCGGATTCGGTCAAGAGCCCGATATAGAATTACCCGGAGTCGCTCGCGGAATTTTGCCTTATCCTGAAAACTGGCGCGGAGTTACTCCCGCAAATATTGCGATCGGTCAGGGCTTGGCCGTTACTCCTTTGCAATTAATTACTGCGATGGCTCCAATCGTGAACGGCGGGAAGTTAATGAGTCCTTATATAGTTAAGGAAGCAATGAATTCACGCGGCGAAATAGTTTACAAGGGCGAACCTAAAGTAATGCGCGAGGTTATTACTCCTGAGACAGCCGAATGGATAAGAGGGGCAATGCGCAGAGTCGTTCTTGAAGGCACAGGCAGAAGAGCAGCTACTGATATTACGGAATTAGCAGGCAAAACAGGAACGGCACAAGTTCCGGAAAAAGGCAAATATTCGGCGACTCGTTATGTTGCTTCGTTTATAGGATTCTGGCCGTATGAAGACCCTAAATATTTAATGCTTGTAGTAATAGGCGAACCCACGAGCGGGAGAATTTACGGCGGTGAACTCGCTGCACCGTCATTTAAGGCAATTGTTGAAGAAATGGCAGAACTCGAATATTATTCATAAATAATAAATAAAGCATGAAAGCAGGTTATAAAATTTGAGCGCAAAATTTGATAATGTCCTGAGACTAATACGGGCAAATGACAAAAATAATTCTGTTCGCATTATTAATCAGGACAATTTTAATCCCGAAATTTTTGACGTAATATCAGACAGCAGAGACGTTAAAGCAGGGACTTTATTTGCTGCAATCAAAGGCGATACTTCAGACGGACATGACTATATTAATAACGCTGAGTCAAAAGGTGCGTGCGCTGTTTTGTGTGAACGCGAAGTAGATTCTAAATTGCCGCAAATTATCGTACCCAGAGTCCGCGATTTTCTCGGTGAAGTAGCTTCACTTGTCTATGATCACCCTTCAAGTAAATTATTAATGGTCGGAGTTACAGGCACAAACGGCAAAACTACAACGACATATATAATAAGAAGTATTTTACAGGCCGCAGGAATTAAAACGGGCTTACTCGGAACGATTATAGAGAGCGACGGCAATATCGAGAAAGATGCAGACAGGACGACTCCTGAAAGCTGCATAATTCAGAGACAATTATTTAACATGGTAAATAATAAATGCGGTGCTTGCGTAATGGAGACTTCATCACACGGGCTGTATTTAGGGCGCATTAAGGGAGCTTTATACGACGTAGCAATCTTCACAAATTTATATCCTGAACACTTAGATTTTCATTTGAACATGGATAATTATTTCGCGGCGAAAAAATTATTATTTACTGATTATACAAAGCCGAATTTTACAGGAGCGGCAAATTTTGATGATTTATACGGGAAGAGATTATTAGCTGAATTTTACGGGAAGATTCGCGGGTTCGGACTGAGTGAAGACGCTGACTCAAGAGTTGTTGTCTCACATGGCGCTATTAACGGCACTGATTTAGCTGTTAACTGCAATAAATACGGCCCTATCAGGCTTCATTCTCCATTAGTCGGCGATTTTAATATTATGAACACCCTTTGTGCTGTAACTGCAATGCGCGGACGAATTGATGACTCCGCAATTATTGACGGAGTCGCAAATGTTCCGCAGATTCCCGGCCGTCTTGAAAGAATTGATTTACAAAACGGTGCTTGCTGCTTTGTAGATTTCGCTCATACTCCTTCAGCTTTAAAAAGTGTCTTGAGCGTAATTCGTAAATTATCAGGCAAAGACGCTAAAATTATTTCTATATTTGGACACGGGGGCGGACGTTACGAGAAAAACCGGCCGGAACTAGCAAGGGCAGCTTCAGAATTTGCGGACGAAATTATTATCACGTCAGACAATGCACGCGACGAAGACCCGCAGTTAATAGCAAACTCAATCGCAGAGGGCGCAACTATACCATATAAAATTATTCTTGACCGAGCCGAAGCCGTAAAATTTGCGCTTGATAACTCAAAGAAGGGCGATATACTCGTAATAACGGGTAAGGGGCCGGAAAAATTTTTGTTAATCAAGGATAAGAAAATTCCCTATAATGACACACAAGAAATCATAAAATGGAGGGACTCACACTAAAATGAATATGACACTAGGCAAATTATTCGGGGATAAAGCAAAAAATTTCGCAGATCTTGAATTTCCTTCACACTTGGCCACCGACAGCAGAGACGTTAAACAGGGCAGCGCGTTTATTGCAATTGAAGGCGAAAAAGTTGACGGACATAATTATATCCCCCAAGCAATCGAGAACGGGGCAGCATTAATTATCGCACGAACTGGGAAGGCTCCGGAAAATTTAAATATTCCTGTTATTGAACTTGATAATCCGGAAAAAGATTTAGCGGGTGTTGCAGCAAAGAAATTAGCAGCTCATGAATTACAGGAAGTTATAGGAGTTACAGGCAGCGTGGGCAAGACTACAACAAGAGCAGCATTACAAAAAGTTTTGAGTTCACGCTTTAAAGTTCATGCACCTGTCAGGAGCTTTAATACTTTAATCGTCTGTACTGCTACAATTATGTGAATGCCGCTCGATACTGAAATATTAATTCTTGAGTTCGGAGCAAACAAGCCCGGAGAAATTCGCGAACTTACTGACTACTTCCCGCCCACTTTGGCAGTATTGACAGCTATTGAGCCCGTCCATCTTGAAGGATTCAAGACTCTTAGCGGTGTATTGCGTGAAAAGCTCGAAATAACTAACTCGCCATTAATTGAAAGCATTGTTTATAATAACGATAATGCATTACTCAGCGAACATTTTAAATATGTCGTTAAATCAATGGGAGTCGGCGAATGGAAGGACTCGGATTTTGTAATCAGCCTCGATAATTCAGAATATAATTTGCCTGCTATGTCATTTGTCTTAGCTCACAGACCGACTCAGGAAGTCGCGCGCTTTACTGCAAATGTATGGGGCCGTCATAACGTAATGCCTTTAGCTTTGGCCGCTTCAGTGGGTCATGAGTTAGGCATAAGATTACAGGACTCATCGGACGCGTTAAAAGATTTTGAGGCTTTATCAGGGCGGGGCAGAATAATATTCCCTGAAGAGAATAAATTTATAGTCGACGACGCATATAACGCGAACCCGGCATCAATGAAGGCATCACTTGAAACTTTTTCACGAGTCCAGACTTCCGGAAAAATAGCAGTGTTAGGCGACATGTTAGAACTCGGCGAAGATAAAATTTATTTTCACAAGGAACTAGAGCCGTTATTAGATGGGCTTGATAAAGTTATTCTTGTCGGAAGTTTATGGCGTGAGGCTTTGCAGGATAATGAGAGATATATTTTTGTACCTGACTGGCAGGGGGGCTTAAATGAATTAAGAAATCTCATGAATAATCTTGATTGGCACGGAATATTAATAAAGGCCTCTCAAAGTGTCGGACTTAGCAATATAGTAAAGGAAATCACAGCATGAAATTTTTATACGCGTTAATTTTTCTAGTAATGAGTCTTGCGCTTCAATATATCTGGATAAAGATTCAGAGGCATATACACTTGACTCAACAGCAAAAATCCTACGGCGTAAATATAGAAGTCGAAATAAAATCAGCTACTCCTTCAATGGGGGGAGTAGTTTTTTTATGCTTGGCAATAATCGCATTAATTCTTGATTTTTCCGTTGACTCGTTAATATTCTGGTCATTGCCTGTCTTGAGCGGCGTTATAGGCTTTATAGATGACTGGCTGAAATTCAGGACTCACACGAGCGAGGGATTTCGGAGTCTTTCAAAATTGAAGGCTCAATTAATTTTATGCGCTGTATGGGTAATAATTATATTTTTGCGCGGAAATTTGGCACTATGGCCGGGAGTTTATGATTTAGGGGGCTGGCTTGCGATTCCTGTAGCTTTCTTAATGACTGCGGGGACAATTAACGCAGTAAATATCACGGACGGACTTGACGGGCTTGCGACTGGGAGTTTTCTTATTTCGCTGGCTGTAATGCTTATATTAATTCCTGTTAATGAGTTCAACGCAAAAATTTTGATTGAATTATTCTTTATGAGTGCCGGATTCTTATTCTTTAACACCCGGCCCGCAAAAACTTTCATGGGTGATACTGGCTCGCATTTTCTCGGAGGGGCTTTGGCTGCTTTATGCGTAATGAATGGCCGAACTCTTGCGATAATCCCGGCGGGATTTATATTTATTCTCGAAATGTTATCATCGGCGATTCAGATTTTCACGATTCGCAAACTCAACAAAAAAGTTTTCTTAATGGCTCCGTTACATCATCACTATCAGAAAAAGGGACTTGACGAGACGGCGGTAACTCTAAGATTCTGGCTCGTTCATGCGGTCGGCTCTGTGTTAATTTCGCTTGCTATGTTATGAAGGATTCAATTTTTAGCGGTGTCGTTAATGGCATCGCTATTTTTTTTGCGAAAAATCTATCTTGAATATTATAATTTCTGTGAATATAATTACTAAACTTTAAAATATTATGAAAGGAGAAAAATTTTTATAATGTTACTTATGACCCCCCCCCCCCGTAAAATAACTGAAATTTTTAGGAGATATTTTTTCATAGCAATAATAAAAAAGTTTTTGCTTCTATGTTTGATTATCTTGCTGGGAGCTTTTCCTGCGTGGAGTCAGACTTATACTGTCAATAATATAAATGGACTCACCAACACGCTGAGTAGTGCAAATGATGGAGATATAATTATCCTTGCTTCAGGTGATTATGATTTAGACAGCACACTCACAATCAATAAATCAATCACTCTTAGGGGCAATACTTCAAGCGACACAATAATACAGCGTTCGAGCAGTGCAACCAGCAAATTTAGAAATATAAATATATCAGGAAGTGCTGTTATACTTCAAAACTTGACAATTCAGAATGCTAGTTCTAATGCTGACGGCGGTGGAATTTATTATAATGTGAGTAATGGTACTCTCAGTATTGATAACTGCATTATAACCAACAATGCTGTCGGTAGTAGCTACTCCGGCGGCGGAATTTATAGCGGCGGCATTGTAACTATCACGAATTCCACTATAACAGACAACAATGCAAACAACGGCGGCGGCGGGATTTTTAACGAAAGCACGGCAACTATCACGAACTGCACTATTACAGAAAATACGGCAAACAACGACGGCCAAGACATTTATACTAGTACTAATATCTCAGCACTAAATACGCTAATATGGAATTCTGTATTGAATGAGAATGATGTTATATATGGTACTGTCAATCTAACAAATTGCGCAACGCCCAGCGGAATCGGCACTAATCCCGTTACATTAACTTCATGGTCTAATCCTGTATCATCAAGCGTAGAAGTAAACGGCGTGACTCATACAGTTTTTACGATTGAGAATAACACGGAATTACAAGGACTCGTGGGCAAGGGCATACAAAGCGGCGACCAGACTCCGGCAACAGACCAGATCGGAACTCTCCGCGCAAGTAAGCCGACAATTGGAGCTATTGAGGGAGCTAGTATATCTGTTATTACAATTTCATGCGATGTCGATACACTGGAAATTACAAAAGGTTATTCACGAGATATTACTCTTAGTGCGGACTTGGAAGATGATTATAAAGAATGGCCAATCAGCTGGAGTATTTCTCCTGATGTCAGCGGCATTACAATATCAAATGACGGCGTTTTGACAGTGGGCGAAAGTGTCGCAGTGGGAGTTTACAGCGTTGATATTATTGCGGCTATAACGAGTGGGGACGAGTCTTATTCGGACAATAAAACAATCACAGTGAGTGTATATCCGTATCCTGTTATAGTAATTTCGCAGGCCTCAGCGTCAGGAACAGCAGGGAGCGCATTTACTCAAACATTAACAGCAAATATAACAGTCAACAGCGCAGACTATACAGTAACGCCCGTATGGAGTTATTCAGGAAATTTGCCGGAGGGAATTAGACTCAGCAATGATAAATTTGTAGGAACTCCGACACAAAGCGGCGATTATGAAATTACTATAAAAGTTTCTGCGGACGTTACTACAATTGACAGCCATGATATTATTATTTCAAGTGAGAAAACTCTCACGCTAAATATATCAGCTGCAACGGTTACTATTTCAGGGACTCCGGCACAGTCGGGGAATATAAATTTTTCTGCACATTCAGTGCAACGCCTAACACTCTTACTTACACATGGAGCGCGTCAGGACTTCCCAGAGAGTTAACGCTCAATGAGAACACAGGCGAATTATCAGGAACTCCTACGAAATCAGGAAGCTATCCTATAACAGTTATAGCGACTTCACCCGGCGGAACTGGAACAGCAAATTATACGCTTGAGATAAGTTCTTCAGGCAGTCCGAGCTATTCATACCCTCAAACAGGAAAAAGAACAGAATCTCATAATCAGACCGATTCAACAACGGGCGAGGCATATTCTGAAACTTTCTCGACATTTAACGAGGTTGACTCAGATTCGGGCGGGACTCAAACGGCGACAGGATATATTATTGCTTCAGTCGACATAAAGATTATCACTAAGGCCAACGAATTAAGCGGGGTTGCCGGCTATGATTTTGCAGAACCTGTAAAATTTTACGTGAATATCTCGCAAGATTCAGAGTATAATTATACAAATTATGATCTTTCTGTTGATATATCGAATCTTCCCGACGGCTTTGAGGTCAGCGGCGACAAAGAATTTAATAATATTTCGTTTGATTCGCATGACTTCACGATTTATATCAAGGGACTCACGAATTCGAGTTTTACGCAAGATAATATAATAATTTCTGCCTCCGTTGTAGTATCAGGCGATAACCCAGTTTTAATAACTTCAGCAGATCACAATATATCAATCAACATTGCGGCCGGAATTCTCACAAGTTCAACTTTGAGCGTTAATGATTCAGCAATTGAAGGCGTATTCACAGAAAAATTTGCGCCTTCTATGGATTTAAGCGGCGTAGTATCTGACGTAACCGGAAATTTCAGCGATGGAACGAGTCAAAGTATCAAGAATTCAAGCACTATTACATTTTCTAGTTCTTCACTTCCGGACGAATTCACTATAGACGGCTCTATATTGCAAATTTCAGAGTCTGCGGCGGCGGGATCTTATGATATTTCCATAACTGCAACGGCTAATAACAACGGCATAACATCATCAGGCACTAAAAATATAAGCGTTAGTCTTTATTCATACCCGACTATAACAATTAATACAAGTGAAATAGCAGCGGGCAAAATCGGCGAGAATTATTCTCAAACTTTCACAGCAAGTGCAATTGTAAATAATTCTGACGCGTCAATAACTCCGACATGGATTCTCGAAAATGGCACATTACCGGCGGGGCTTGTGTTAAATTCTGAAGGCACGATTTCAGGGACTCCGACACAAAGCGGCTCATTTGACATTAATATAAAAGTTTCTGCAGATGTTACAACGGTTGACAATCATAATATAATTATCTCGGCTGATAAAGAATTTATTTTGTCGATAATAGCAAGTGAAGATTTTAATATTCAAATTGTCTCGTGTGAAGTAACTTTATCAGGAAATAACGAAATCACCCTAACTGAAGGCACGGGAGGGAGTTTGACATTTACGCCCGTTGTAAGTGCTCATTACAGCGACGGCTCAGAAAGACTCTTAACGCCCGGCGAATACTCATACACATGGACAATTAATGAAAATTTCCTGACAATTTACAGAATGAGCTTCAATAATGGGACTCTCACAATCAGCGAAAACACCCCGGCCGACAAATATAATATCGCAGCAACTATAAATATTTCTGTGAATAATCTTACAGCGTCGGCAAGCAAATATTTTAATGTTGTCATAGAGTCTAAATCAGGCGCACAAAGCAAAGATTTTATAATTGATGTAGGAGGCGACGGCGAGTCTGTTACTCTCACAATTAATAATAATTCAGGGAATCCTGTAGAGTCTCTTGCTGATATAACAAATAAATTATCTCAAGCTGAGAAAGAGTTAATCACAGAAATCGACTTGAATAATAACACTACTATTAAAGATTTAGCGGGTATTACTGAATTCAAGAATTTAAGTTCACTCAATGCGGGAGGCTGTGAATCTCTCAAAGAAGTAGACGTAAGAGGCTGCAACAAACTGGAATATCTTGATGTATCTTCGTGCGATATAGAAATTTTATTAGTTGACGGCTGCGAATCTTTACGCGAGTTAATTTGCGGTAATAACTTAATAGAAACTCTTGACTTAAGCACATGCCCAAATCTTGAAGTTCTTGACTGCCAAGCTAACAATCTTTCAGAGCTCAATATCGAGTCAAATAATTTATTGATAGAGATAGATTGCAGCTATAATAATTTGCCCGCGCTTGATATTGCAGAAAGTTTCTTTACACTCTTGAATAACTTAATTTGCAACGGTCAAGAAATTTCCGGAGTAAATGCAGAGTTAGACGGCGATGTTTACCGCATAAATATTAATACTCTCGGCAATGTCTCTAACAGTGATATAGAAATCTCGGCGAATCCTTCAACGAGCGCGATAATGCCAGACAAAATTTATAACGTGAAAGCCTATAATAATGCCGGTGAAGAAATTATAATAAATTATGACTCTAAAACGGGAATATTTGAGTCGTCTCAACAGCCGGCAAGCATAAAATATTATTACATTACAGGCTTTGAAAATATAGATATGGACGTTACATTGCAAATTACAGGAGAAGACCCGGCACCGACTCCGACTCCGACACCTGATAATCAATTTACAAGCGGCGGAGGTTGTAATTCTGCGTTCGGGTTGATTTCGTTAATGGCTCTTGCTATGTTCAGACGGAAAAAATAATTTGATTTAAGCAATAAAAAAATTCCCCGGTGAGATTCGCTCCCATCGGGGAATAATATTATATTCTAGTAACGCAATCTATAAGCAGGGAAGTAAATTCGTTCGTCGCTTAAATTCTCTTTTTGTGCGGCGAGTGCTTTCTCTCCTTCAGTGCCCATCTTTCGCGCTAATACAGTCGTCAATACATGTACTGCAAACATTGAGCCTATAAGGCTGCTTCCAAATAAAGGCGCTCTATCACTCACAAAAAACTGCATGTCCGCATATGAACACACAGGAGCGGCGGGGCTGTCAGTTATTACGGCGATTTTGCAATTAGTGCGTGAAGAAATTTCTTTAACTGACTCGGCTACTTCTATTACGTAACTCGGCAGCTCACACACAATTAACATGTCATTTTTTCTGATTCCTCTTGCTTGTTCTAATAAAGATAGAGACCCCCTGCGCATTAAAACACTCTTGAGTCCAAGTTCCGCGAATCTCGTATAAAGCCACTCTGCAGGCATTGAAGAAATACCCCAGCCCATACAGTAAATTACATCGGATTTGATGACTGACTCGCAAAAATTAGTTACTCCTTCATGATTGACTACAAGATTTCTGCAAGTTTCATGAATATTAGCTTGTTCAAGTTTCGCTAATTCTTCCGGACTCTCGTCGCCCAAATCTGAATATATTTCTGAAGTCGGGTTAATTTGCTTTAATAATTTCTGCTTAAGTGTATTCTTGAGATCCGCATAACCTTCAAAGCCGAGCATTCTCGAAACCCTCACAAGCTGCGCCCTTGAGACTGATAATTTATCTGCTGTCTCGCTTATAGATTGGAAGGCTGCTTCAGAGGGATTTGCAAGTAGATACTCAGCCACGCGTCTTGTTTTTGCCGGGAAGTGATTTAATCGGCTTCTGATTCTTTCTTCGAGTCGTTTAATGTCCATTGTCAATACTCGCGCACCTCACGTAATTTACTCCGCTGCCCCTCGATGAGCGCAAAGTGCCTGTAACGCTTACGGGGTCGGAGTCATTCATGCCCGTTAAAATTTTTCGTAAATTTTCGTCGTAAACTCTCACAACAAGAAAATCACGCCTTGCATGTCCGTCTAATTCTTGATTTTCCTGTCTTACTGCAAAACGTGTATATTTGCCCGTGCCTGTTTCGCCTTCTGCCTGAGCCTTGATAGTATGCACAAATCCCGAAATTTTTACGCTGTTTTCGAGTGTGCCTAATTCTTTAAGCTCTTCAACTTCTAAGACAGCAAGATATAATTCACCGCTGCCCTTTGACGAACGCAGAACGCCCTTAACTTTCACGGGGGTATTCTCGGCCATAGCTCTTAATTTTTCCTGAACTTCTGAAGGAAACGCCCGAGCATTCAAGAAATCTTTGCGTGTTGTCCCGTCGCTCCATAAATTCTCGTGTCTGACTGCAAACGGGAAGTATTTTGCTGACTTCTTACCGCTCAAGTGATGAACAAGGCCGGATAAAATAACCTCGTTTAAATGATTCATTGGGTATCATCCTTTCTATTGTAGAAATTTGTAACACTTCTCTGTAATTTTACTACACTTTACATAATAAATTAAATCACGATATTTGCTATATAATTTTACGGACATAATTATAATAAATTTTTTGCTTAAATAGTGAAATACTCACAGTTTTATTCTATAATTCTATCATTATGACAAATATACCATTAAATATTTTCCGCGAGTATGACATACGCGGACAAGCAGACAAAGATTTAACAGATCAGACAGTGAACGCAATCGGGCGGGCTTATGGGTCATGGCTGATTCGTTCAGGCGTTGAGGGTGCTATAACAGTCGGAGGCGACGCAAGATTATCTACTCCACGAATTAAAGACGCGCTAATAAAGGGAATTCTTTCTTGCGGACTCGATGTTATTGACGTGGGACTCGTTACGACTCCTATGCTTTATTGGAGCTTGATTAAATTCGGAGTCAAAGGCGGAGTCATGATTACAGGCTCACACAATCCCCCCGATATGAACGGCCTAAAATTATGCTTTGAGCACGGGACTTTATACGGTGAAGATGTCAAGAATATCGGCAAAATCGCGCAGTCAGAATTTTTTGAGTCAGGGCAGGGCAAATTGAATCACGTAAATATTGATAATGATTATATAAAAATGTTGTTGTCAAAATTTATACTGCCATTCAACAAAAAATTTAAAGTCGTTCTTGACTCTGGCAACGGAGCAGCAGGGCCTACAGCTAGAAAATTTTTCGAGGGACTGGGCTGTGAAGTAATCTCATTATTTGATAAGCCGGACGGGAATTTTCCGAATCATCACCCTGACCCGCAAAAAAGTGAGAACTTGCAAATCTTAATCAACCGTGTTAAATCAGAACATGCTGATATAGGATTCGGCTTTGACGGCGACGCAGATAGAATCGGAGTAATCGATGACGAGGGCAATATAATTTTTTGCGATAGACTCATGTGTCTTTACTGGAAGGAAATTTTACGGACTAATCCCGGCGCAGTCGTCTTAGTTGAGCCTAAATGCAGTATGATTTTACCCGAATCAGCTGAGAAATACGGCGGGCAAGTTTTATACTGGAAATCGGGGCATTCACTCATAAAAGCTAAGATGCGCGAGACAGGGGCATTATTTGCGGGCGAATATTCGGGACACATGTTTTTTGCTGATGAGTTTTTCGGGCATGATGACGCGTTTTATTCGGCCGGGCGTTTATTGCGGATAATGTCGGACGAGCAGAAATCTTTATCACAGTTAATGCAGGAATTCCCGCTTTACCCGTCAAGTGAAGAGATCAGAATCCCCTGTGATGATAATACAAAATTTCAAGTTGTCTCAAGAATTCAGGAGAAGGCGCAGAAAGATTATCAATGCAGCATAATTGACGGCGTTAGAATTCTTTATCCTGACGGCTGGGGCTTGATTCGAGGCTCAAACACGCAGCCCGTTATAGTTGTAAGATGTGAGGGACGAGATAAAGACTCGCTCATGAGAATAGCAGACGACGTAAAATCAAGAGTCTTAGCTGAAGGACTGCCCGATTTCACATGGACATTTTAAGCGCGACAACTAATGCGAGGCCGCAATATGGAGTAATAATTTATCCTGAAGGCGGCTTTGTATTGCCCGTAAAATCTCACACTGAATTAGAAATCGGCTTCGGCAACGGAGAATTTACTGTACAATACGCAAAGAATCACCCTGAAATTTTTTTATACGGTATAGAAATTTCTCAATCCTGCGTGCTTAGGTGTGCTAGGCGGGCTTATGGGCTCGAAAATTTGCGGATAATTAACACTGATGCCCGTTATATGCTCAAAGAATTATTTGACGACGAGTCACTAAATAAAATTATTATGCAATTTCCTTGTCCGTGGTCAGGGAGTTCGAACGCTCATAGACGAGTTACTGCGAAATGTTTTGCTGATGGACTCGCGGCTGTTCTTAAAATTGGCGGCATATTTGAATTTATTTCAGATGACAGCGAATATTCACAAGAAGTAAAAAATGTTTTAGGGAGTCACGAGGCTTTGAATAATATCAGCTTTGAAGTCAACCCCGCGCGCGAAATCACGACAAAATACGAGCGTAAATGGCTTGAAGAGGGCAAAAATATTTACAGGCTCGAATTCATGAAGACAAAGGCATTTACAACTATAAGGCAGGTCAACACACAGGAAATGCACATTAAAATCAATAAATTAATCACGAGTCAAGATATAGAGAAAGTGCGCAATATTACAGGCAAGGACTCCGAGAAAAAATCATTCTGGAAATTTGGCCGGAATTTCATAGACAGCAATAATACAAGCTGGCTAGTTGAGACTCTGACAAGTGATGACGAGTTCGAACAAAAATTTTATATGAATATTTCTCACAAAGAAGGCGGATTCTCACTTGTTAGGCTTGATAAGACGGCGGACGCGTTTTTGACTCCGGCAGTTAGAGCAGCAATTACCGACGCAGCTAATAAATTATCACAATAAATATAATTCACAACATGAAAGAAATTCGCCCGACTTCAAATAAAGTCATGCTCGCATTGTTTAATATTTTAGGCGATAAAGTTAGAGACTCTAAATTTCTTGATTTATTTGCGGGAACTGGCACTATAGGACTTGAATCACTCAAACGGGGCGCAGAGTCCTGCGTATTTGTCGAGAGTGTGAGGGCACGGGCTGACTCAATCAAACAAAAAACTGACTCTCTTGTCTTATCTCTTGAAATTCGGCGGGCTTTATCGTGGCTTACAAAACGGGGGATGAAATTTGATATTATTTTTGCTGATCCACCGTATAATTCTGACTGGTGCGGGACTCTTCCGACATTAAGCAATCTCACAAAAATTTTTATGCCTGACTCTATATTTATAATCGAACACTCAATCAGAGAAAAATTAACATTCAGCGAAAATCCCTATAACTTGCAAATAATTTCGACTCGTGAATACGGCGAAACCGCTTTAACGTTCATGAATCTGTTATAATAGCCTGCTGATATAAACGAGAAAGGAATTTATATAATTTGCAGAATAAATCACTAGCTAAAGAAGTAATCTCGAATATTATTCCCGCAATAGTAGTCGAGATAATGATATTAATTTATAATCTTGCTGACACATTTTTTATAGCTCAGACAAATGACCCCTTGCAAATTGCGGCAGTCTCTATAGCCGGGCCGGTTTTCTTTGTGTTGATAGCTGCGGGAATAATTTTCATGGCCGGTTCAATGTCATGTATTTCTCGTGCACTGGGAGCAGGCGGCAAGGAACGGGCAAATAATATCGTGTCTTTCTGTGTATGGGCGGGGATTTTGACGGGGATAATTTTAGCGGTTATATTTATGTGCTTTATCGATAAAATTTTGCGCTTAATCGGAGCGAGTCCCGACACATTTAATTTTGCCTATAATTATTTGTCGATAGTAATAGCTTCAGGCCCGTTTGTAATATTCAGCATGACATGCGGGGGAATAATGCGCGCCGAGAATCACCCTTCAGCAGCAATGATCGGGCAGATTTTCGGAAATATGTTAAATGTAATTCTCGATCCCATAATGATTTTATATTTAGGCTGGGGAATAACAGGAGCAGCGATCGCAACTACTACGAGCATTATAATCGGCACGTTATATTATCTGGGATATTTTGTGTTAGGGCGTTCGTCGTTGAGAGTTCACGTTAAAAATTTTCGCGCAAAAAACGGCATTGCTTCAGGAGTGTTTTATATAGGGATTCCGGCGTGTCTTGACCCGTTATTAATGAGTTTCTCGCAAATGACTCTAAGTTCCATGATGTCGGCATATGGAGATATGGCACTTGCTGCGACTGGTATAGCAATGAGAATAAATCAGATTGCGGGCTTGATTGCGATGGGATCAGGCCAAGGGGTTCAGCCTTTACTGGGCTATTGCGTGGGAGCTGAGATGTGGCAGAAATATAATGACATGTTAAAATTTGCGCTCAAGTTCACAATTATAATGAGTCTAATATTGACTGTAGGCTGCTTTGTGTTTACGCCTGAACTTGTAAGCATATTCTTGAATGAGCCTCAAGCATTTAATTATTCAGTAGATTTTGTGAGAATTTTACTCACTACAGTATTAGCATTCGGGATATTCTTTATATTTATTAACGCGCTGCAGGCAATGGGAGCGGGGCGGGCCTCGTTTATATTGAGCATTTGCAGACAGGCTTTAATATATGTTCCTATGATGATTATATTTAATTATTTCTGGGGAGCATACGGACTCGTGTGGGCATTGCCGGTTACTGAGATAATTTCACTTGCGCAGACTTATATAATTTACGGCAGAATTATATTTGATCCTAGAAAGCTAAATAAATAGCTCGTGCGGGGGAATCTCGTACTAGGGCGGGCGGGTGGGAGGAATCAGGCACGCGGCGGGGAATAAACTTTTATGATAATTTGGGCGAAAAATTTTCAAGTAATCAAGCTCGTTACACAAATAATATAATTCTCTTGTATAATAGCTCTATAAAACTCTGGCAGGGAGAATTAAAACATGAAAATAAAAGCGGTTTATCCCGGTTCATTTGATCCCATAACTAACGGACATATTTATATAGCAGAACGAGCCGCCGCAATTTTTGATCAAGTAATAGTAAGTGTATTAGTTAATGAGCGCAAAAATGCCGCCTTCACAGTCAAAGAACGCTGCGAGATGGCAAAAGAATCGCTAAATCACATAGAAAATATCAGCATAGACAGCTTTAACGGCCTGCTCGTTGATTATGTCAGGCAGGTGGGCGCAAGTGTAATAATTCGCGGACTCCGTGCTATGTCAGATTTTGAATATGAATTCCAGATGGCATTAATGAATCGCCGTCTAGCACCTGAAATTGAGACATTTTTTATCGTTACAGATCCTAAATATTCGTACGTCTCAAGTTCAAGCGTTCGAGAAATTTTCCATTTCGGCGGAAGTGTTGAAGGAGTCGTGCCTGATTATGTGCTGGAAAAATTAAGAGAGCATTATAATTAAATTCCCAGTATCATGCGTTTCTTTATCGCAAATTCCTCGTCCGTTATGATGCCCTTGTCTAAAAGCTGCTTAAGTCTCACAAGTTCGGCCGTGTAATTGTTATCATTAGCAGCCGGTGTGAAATCATTTTTTGCTGACTCAATCATGCGAATCCATTCCTTGCCGCCGTAGACTACGAATCTATGAATTTTATCACCCTCGTGAACTAAAATATGCTGACTGACTAATAAATTTATGCCTGATTCGATTTTAGTAATATCAAGCAGGTTAATTTTTAGGTCGACTTTATTCTGGAAAATTTTGTGTGATGAGAAATATAAATTTGTCTTAGTCAAGAATAATTTTCCGCCGACTCCTATAAATTTGCTCGTGTAATAATTAGCAAGTCCGAGCCTCAAAGGAATCTCACCTTTTCCGAGTAATGACCCATATACATAAACGCCCGGCGAGTCGTTATTTGTTGAGATTTCGCGAATAATATTATCAGGCACGTTAAATTGTTTATCTTCATTCAGGAATACAAAGCTTCCGCAATACTCACATTTATATTTTGCTGGGTTATAGTCAGCTCCGCAATTCGGACATTTCATGATTAAATTTCTCCTTTCATGATAATAAATTTCTAGCAGCAATATTATATAATCAAGCATAAATTATTTATATAAATTTATTATTGAGGGTGATTAAATTTTGCAGCTTCTTAATTTCGCAGGTAAGTATAAAATTTTCGCGTTTATCTCGTTTATTCTTGCAGGTTTGAGCTCGTTACTTGCTGTTATTCCGATTTGGTATATATGGCAGATTATAATTTGCGTTATATTTCGTGAAAATCTTGATAATATTTCGCGTTATGGCATTATTTCTCTTGAGTTTGCACTGTCAGCTATAATTCTTTACTTGGCCGGACTCATTTTTTCTCACAAGGCAGCATTTAAGATTTCCAGCAATATCAAGATTAATTTATTAAAGCATATTTCTTTATTGCCGCTCGGTGTAGTTGAAAATCTTGACTCGGATTATTTGCAGTGGGTCATACTTGAATCAAGTTCAGGAGCAGAAAATTATTTCTCGCTGAATCTTCCTAATAAATTCGCTGCTCTTGCGTCTTCAGCGGGACTCGTGGGATTGCTGTTTTATATTGACTGGAGATTTGCGTTATTGAGTCTAGCTCCGTTAGTAATAGGCTTTGTATTAATGGCCATGATGACGAATGAATCAATCCGCAATAAATTAATAATTTACAGCAAGGCACTAAATCTCTTATCGAGTGAGACTCTAGAATATATAAAAAATTTGCCGGTTACAAAAATGTTCGGGATAAGCGAGCACTCATTCAAGAAATTTAGACACGTTTTAGATAATTATGACTCGTCAAAAGCTGCGTATACCAGTGAAATAAGACTCCCGATTATGGCATTTACTATAGCAGTAAACGGGGCATTTATTTTCTTGATAATTTCAGGAGTATTTATCGCGTCAAGATTCGGAGTCTCTCGTGAGTTCGTGCAAAATTTTATACTTGCTGCCATTGCCGCGCCCATAATCTCAATAAATTTAATGCGGGTAACTAGACAGGATAATAACGCGATTTCACGAATAAATGAAATATTATCGTTAAAGCCTTTGAATTATGACAACGGGGGAATCAGCTTCCCTGTAAATCCCGATATAGAATTAAAAAATGTCTCTTTCTCGTATAACAAAGCAAAAATATTATCAGATATAAATTTAACAATTAAGGCCGGGCAGACTCTCGCACTTGTCGGAGATTCTGACTCAGAGAAAATTACTCTTGCAAAATTAATAGCGCGATTCTTTGACGTGAACGACGGCAAAATTTTTATAGGCGGAATTGATATAAGGGATTTGGACATTGACGAATTGACTCAAAAAATTTCGTTTTATGATTCCGGCTTGAATAATGACTCGCAAATAATAATTATTAACGACTCTGATTTTATGAGCGACTCAGATTTTCAGGAGGCACTAAAAAAATTCTCACCTGACAAGACAATTATAATAATTTCGCATAAATTAACGAGCTTGAATCATACAAATTTTATAGCATTACTTGACGACGGCAAATTAATAGAGTCAGGAAATTACGGCGAATTAATGAATCAAGACAGCAAATTTAAAGCATACATAAAGGGGGCTGCAAAAATTGTTATGGCTCAAGAATAAATTTACACTCTCAGACAGAGGCACTATAGAATTAGTACTTGCTATACTTGCGAGTGCGTTTCAAGATTTCGCGTTACTGCTTCCGACCGGGTTAATATACTCGTTTATAATGTTTATGAGCGTGTTAAGTATAGGCGGGGTAAACATGCCCGATTCAAGAGCAGTATTTTATCTCGGAGGAGCTTTTGTTTGTGCGATGTTGATATTACTAACGTCATGGCTTCAGTATAATGCAACTTTTTCAGCGTCATATAAAGAGTCAAGTTTCAGGCGTTTGAATTTGGCAGAAATATTGCGGAGAATATCACTCTCATTCTTTGACGGGAGAAATTTAACGAGTTTGGCGGCCTCAATTATGAACGACTGCGCAGCTTTTGAGACTTCAGAGACTCATTTTATAGCACCATTCGGGGGAGCAGCTATATTTATAATATTTATGGCATTCCCGTTAATTTATATAGATTGGCGTATGGCTCTGGCTTTATTATGGGTAGTGCCTGCTGCGTTTATTATTGTAGGATTTTCGCGGAAGATTCAAAAATTTTTCTCCCGTAACTCGTCAAATTATATAGATTTACAAGATAAAGGCATTAACGAGTTCATAAAATTTAACCGCGACTCACGAGTCAATAAATATATTGATAATCTCACTCAAAAAATTAATCTCGCTGAAAAGTTTTCTAGCAAATCGCATTTATTCACGTCAATTTTTGCAGCAAGCTCGTATTTAATTTTAAGGCTGGGCATTGTATCGACTGCTTTAACGGGTGCTGTGTTATTTTCACGAAATTCTTTACAATTTACGGATTTTATTTTGTTTATCATGATAGCATTACGAATATATGACCCTTTAGAGATAGCTTTACAAAATTTTGCTGCTATAATTCATGTGAGTAATAATGAACAAGTAAACGAGATTATGACTCAAAATAAAGACAGACTCGCTAATAATGACACAATAAACGGGATAATTACTCAAAATTCGCAAGCGAATACGGTGCGACTCACGGGCAATAATGAACAAGTAAATGAGATTATGCCTCAAGATTTGCTAACAAGTTCAGGGAGACTCGCTAATAATGAACGAGTCAACGAAAATATTACGCGCGGCAAAAATAAACTCGTGAATAAAAATTTTACTATAGAATTTCAGCACGTTAATTTTACTGACAATGACGGCCAAGAAATTTTACGCGATATATCATTTACTGCACGAGAAAAGCAAATTACTATTTTAACGGGTTCAGGAAATATCACAGCGGCTAAATTACTTCTTAAATTCTATGATATAAATCAGGGTGAAATCAGAATCGGCGGCGAAAATATAAATCAATTTGACCCTGAAAAATTAATGTCGTTATTCTCTATTATAAGTGATGACGTGCAATTAATAAATTCTCCCGTTATCGAAAATATCAGACTTGGCCGGAAAAATGCGAGCGATAAAGACGTGTTAAAAGCTGCTGAACTCGTAAAATTAAATTTATCGCGACTCCCTGAAGGCTATAAACTTTCAAGACTTGAGAGACAAAAAATTTCGATTGCCCGTGCTATACTGAAAGACGCTCCGATTGTGTTACTTGACGAGAGAATAATATCGCCCGAAAACAAGCCCGCAATAACTCGCCTGATAAATAATAAAACAGTGATAATAATTTCTCATAATATGCAAAATTTCACAGGAGCAGACAAGGAAGTAATTTTATAATGCGCAATAAACTATTTTATACGTGCTTTTACGCGTTTTTTTACGGCGGTATTATTATGATAACTCTAGGCTGTTCATTGCCTGATATTAGAGCAGCTTATAATTTATCTGACACTTTGAGCGGGGCTTTATTGTCGTCATATTCATTCGGGAATTTAACGGCAGGGGTTATTATGGGACTCGCTGGGCTGTATTTCGGGCAAAAGAAGTCTATTATTATCGCAGTCTCGTTAATTATTATCGGGTTATTTTTGCTTATAACTAGTCATGTGAAAATTTTATTATTTCTAGCGTGTGCATTAATAGGTCTAGGGCGCGGAAGTTCTATAACATTTTCACAAAGGGGAGTCAGCATTTTATCGGGCGGGAATCCTCGAATAATAGGACTGTTACATGCTTTCTTTGCTGTCGGAGCTATTCTTGCACCGTTAATATTTTCTTTATTGAGGGTCATTACATGGCAGGCGGGAATAATTTTTGTGATAATTATAGCGTTGATTGAGTTAATATTATTTGCCTCGATAAAAGATTACTCAGCACTTGAGACTTTAAAAGATTCAGATTCTGACTCTGACTCAGAAAATAATAAATCGCGCAAAAGTATAGAATTCATGAAGGATTCGGGCTTTGTTATATTATGCTGCTCGATGTTCCTGTATTTATGCTGTGAGCAGTCAATAAGCGGCTGGCTTGTTACTTACATGAATTATAAATCAATGACTATGAATTTCAGCCAGTCAATGGCGGCATTATTATGGCTCGTTATGTTGATAGGGCGGTTGTCCTGCGTATGGCTCGCGAAATATATATCTAATAAAAAAATTTTCCTGATCTCATCAATAAGTGCTGCTATTTTCTTTGCTTTCATGCTTAAATCAGAAGGTGAAATTTTTATAGCTCTTAGTGTTATATGTCTTGGCCTGTGTATGGCGGGAATAAGTCCGATAATTTATGCGTCATCAGCTCCATATACAAATAAATATCCCCTAGCACTGGGAATGTTATTCACTATAGGCTGCACAGGAGGGACTATAATGCCATTTATCACGGGATTTCTAGCTGATATTTACGGATTTGACGGGGGGATGTCTGCTATATTCTTTGCGTTTGCATTATTGATATTATTCGCAATTATAAATCTCAAGCATGAGAGATGATAAAATTTACGCATTATTTTAACAGGAGGTATTAATTTATGAATCAAAATTGGAACTCGGAAAATTACTCGCAAAAATTCTCGTTCGTGTATAAATACGGCTCTGATGTATTAGATTTAATAGATCCTGAAGGAGTCAAAAATGTAATTGATTTAGGCTGCGGGACTGGAGCATTAACAAGACAGCTCGCAGAAAAAGGCTTTAATGTTACCGGACTCGACGCTTCAGAAGAAATGTTAAATCAGGCACGGGCAAATAATCCCGACATAAAATTTATACAGGCCGACGCGGCAAATTTCAAACTCGGTGAAAAAGTTGACGCTATATTTTCAAATGCTGTGCTTCACTGGATAGATAAATATAAGCAGCCTTTAATGATGAAGTGCGTATATAATTCACTGAATCAGGGCGGGCAGTTCGTTTTTGAGATGGGCGGTTATGGGTGCTGCGCTATGATTCATGACGAACTTGCTAAAAATTTCGCTGCTCATGACTATAAATATATTATGCCGTTCTACTTCCCGACTATTGGCGAATATTCTTCACTGTTAGAGAACGCCGGTTTTACTGTTAGATACGCGATTTTATTTGACAGGCCCACTAAATTAGAAGGCGATGACGGTTTATATAACTGGATTAAAATGTTCGTAAATATCCCGTTTAAGTCAATTAATGAGTCTGACAGAGAAATAATTATATTAGATTCAGTGAATAATTTGCGGAATAATAATAAATTATATAAGTCCGGAGTCTGGTATGCTGATTACGTGAGACTCAGAATTCGAGCCGTTAAAGAGTAATAATAATAAAAGCAGGGCAGTTATCGCGCTGTCCTGCCTTGTAAACTTAATCGCTTTCACATTTTTTAACTGCGTCAATGGGCTGTGCGTCCGTGAATATCAAATCAAGAATCCCCGGTGAATATCTCTCGAACATCATAGCGGGAATAAGCATACTTGCTCGGACAATCTCACGGGATGGCGTTATATCGCTGCAATTAACGTAAATTTTGTAACGTATTTCTCCGTCGTTGCAGTCAAGCTCAAAATTTCCATTCTTGAGTCCGTAATTAGCCCTGCAAATAAATTCGGCCATTGCTGCAATAGCGAGTTTGCTGTCAGAGTCCGCACTAATAGGCGATATAGCATAAACTGTATAAGCATTCTCATGAACTTGCACGAAAAAATTAATATTCTTGAGTTTCCCGCCTATATTAACGCCAAATCTAAATATTCCGTTCTCATCGTCAAAGTTAAAATGCCACTCATCAACAAGTAAGAAATCACGAATTTCCGCCGCAATTTCCTGTGAATAATCTTCATCAGCAAAAGCCTTCTTTGCACTCACGCCCGCAAATAATATTATTAACGCACAAATAATTAATATACTCGTCAAAATAAATTCCTCCTTTATACACTTTATACAAATTATATAAACACGCTTATATTGTATCAGTTAATCAGGAGAAAATTTTTATAATTATCTAGCGAGCCAGCCTCCGTCGACTGCTAAAATATGGCCGTTCACGTAATTTGACGCTTGAGACGCAAGAAATACAGCAGCACCCTTCAAATCTTCAGGAGTCCCCCATCTGTCTGCGGGAATTCTCGATAAAATTTCTACGCTGCGTTTAGGGTCTTTAATGAGTGCGTCCGTGTTATTTGTTGCTATATAGCCCGGTGCTATTGCGTTGACCTGAATATTATATTTTGCGAGTTCATTTGCCATTAATTTGGTAATTCCTGCTACTGCGCTTTTACTGGCTGTGTAACTCACGACTCTTATACCGCCCTGAAATGAAAGCATTGACGCTATATTAATAATTTTGCCGCCGCCCTGAGCTTTCATGACTCTAGCTGCTGCCTGAGACAGGAAAAATAAAGATTTCTGATTCGTGTTAATTACGTCGTCCCAGTTTTTCTCGCTGAATTCGAGAACGTCCTCGCGCCTGATTATGCCTGCATTATTCACGAGAATATCAAGCCGCCCGAAAGTTTTTATTGTCGTATCGACTAAATCCTGAATCTTGTCTTGCTTGCTCATGTCGATATCATAATATAAAAATTTCCGGCCAAGTGATTCGATATATTGCTTAGTTTCGGGCATTTCGGCGTGCCCGGCTCCCACGACATTGCAGCCTGCTTCTGCTAAACCTTCAGCAATTCCGCGCCCGATTCCTGTTCTTGCACCTGTTACAAGTGCGATTTTGCCCTCAAGATTAAATAAATTTGTCATGATAATTTTTTCTCCTACATAAATAAATTATTTCATGTCGACGGGCTGAATTACGTCCATATCGTCAAATTCTTGATTTTCTCCGCCCATTGCCCATATGAAAGTATAACTTGCTGTGCCTGCTCCTGAATGAATCGACCAAGAAGGCGAAATTACAGCGTCAAAATTTTTCATGACTATGTGCCGAGTCTCTTGTCCTTGTCCCATAAAGTGAAATACTACGTTATTATCGGGAATCTCAAAATATGTGTAAATTTCCATTCTGCGCTCGTGGGTATGTGCGGGCATAGTGTTCCAAACGCTGCCGGACTCAAGCTGAGTTAATCCCATTGAGAGCTGACAAGTTTTTAATACATCGGGGTGAATGAATTGATTAATAACGCGTTTATTTGACGTTGCAGAATCTCCGAGCGGACGTTTTGCGGCATCGGCAATCTTTATTAATTTAGTCTCGTAACTTGTATGAGCAGGAGCAGAGACCATATAAAATTTTGCGGGGTTATTTGCGTCATCGCTTGAGAAGTAAACTTTTTCGGTGCCTTTGGTAATATACAAGCAATCTTTATAGCCGAGTTCGTAAATTTTCGAGTCAGCTTCAATCTTGCCTGCTCCGCCTAAATTGAATATGCCTATTTCGCGTCTCTCAAGAAAATAATGAGTCCCGAAATTTTTCCATACGTCAATGCCGTCATCAATTGAAAGTTTTTTACTAACCGGCATACATCCGAGTGTTACCATTCTATCAACATGGCTGTAAATTGCGTTGACTTTGTCGGGCGTGTAGAGATTCTCAATTAAGAATTCTTTTCGCAGCTCTTCAGTTGTGTAACGCTTGACATCATTCGGGCTGCATGAATAACGAATATCCATTTTGAAAAATTTGCCTCCTGTTAAAATATAAAAATTTATGATTTATGCCTTAATTGTAAAATAGAGTGCGTTAATTTCAAGAGTTATTATTAAGAATTTCAAGAGCTCGATTATATTTTGCTTTTCTTTTCTCATAATTTGCGAGTAATTCGGGAGTTGTAAGTCTAGTTTTGTCTAAATTATGGGCAATATCAGCGAGTTTTACTTTTTTTGCGATGGGATTAGATTTTATTGCGCGTATATAGTCTTCATATTCGACTCCCTGTTTATGAGTCAAAAGATTCACAGCTTGTGTGATTTCAGGGGGGAATATTTTTTCAAGTTCCGAGAGAGTTATATTTGAGTCCTCTATAACGTCATGAAGAAGTGCCGCGCAAATTTCTGACTCGGTGTTCATACTTTGAGCGACTATCACAGGATGTAAGAAATAAGGCCGCCCTGCTTTGTCAGTTTGTCCGTGATGTGCTTTATATGCAATGTCTATAGCTTGATTAATTAATTCAGAGTAAAACATGATTTGCAGCTCCCTTTACAATTTGTGTTAAGTCCTTGACTCTTGAGCCACTCGCCGCCCGGGTGATAATTTAACGCAAGAAACGAGGCCGTTTGCAGGTGAAGGCACTTAATATTAATCGAGCTGAAAAGATATTTTGTGCCTCCGACTCCGCCCCGCATTAGTGATTTATAGAGTGAAGATTTATATTTTCGCATGAAATCCCGCAAATTCCTATCAAGCAAATTCACGCGTATTAATTGATGCAGTAAATTATAATTATTCCAGTCATGAAATAAATTATTGTCTCGTAAAAATTTCTCAAGTTGTAAGACTCCGCCATTAGATTCAATTTTGCCGGCGAGCTTTATTAAATATGGACAAGTCAGCCAAAAACTTGTAGGAAAAGGCCTTAAATTTTTAGCAATCGGCGAACATGTTATAACTTGAACATGATTATATCTGCATTTCTTAGCAGCTCCCATGATAATAGACGAGTCAAACTTTCTTTTTTTGTCCGAAAAATTTGACTCGATAGCTTTAACTTCACGCACAAAAATGGGAGACAGGAGTCCCCCCTTAAAAATTTTATGATTCACGGCTTTAATATTCGCGTCTGTCAGGTCTTCTCTTACTGCGGCCGGTTCGTGCTGAATTCCGAGTGTTTAAGTCCGTAATTTTTGCCTCGCTGGTCTTAAGGAATGATGCCATTTTTTTCTCGAAACTGTCAACATCATCAAGTGAAGAATTATTCTCATCCCCTGCCAACTCCCTAAAATCATGAAATATTCTCGGAGTCTCACGCGGCGGCCTTAACTCGTGATTTGCGAAATTATTATTATTCATAAATTGATGATTTTGTCTCGGCGGTCTTGCTTGAATTTGCGGCTGTTCTGTCGCTTGCTTGATTGACAAGTCTATGCGGCCTTTATCGTCAATTCTGATAACTTTTGCTTTTACTTCCTGCTGAGGCTTTAACACCTCGTTAATATCTTTCACAAAATTATATGAGAGCTCAGAAATATGTACCATTCCTTTGCGTCCTAATTTTGAGATCCTGACAAAAGCTCCGTACGGCATGATTTGCTCAACGGTGCAGTCAACTATGTCGCCAATGTTTAAAGCATTATCGGCCATTTAGAAAAATTCTCCCTCGAAAAAATTTTATTATACCCAACGCCATTCGGGTTTCTCGCCAAGTCCCAGCCTGCGCACTAAATACACGCTTTTTGCCTTAGAGTGGCGGCTTGTTGTATTGTACCAGACAAGCAATGTCCCCCGGCTCTTGTTTAACGCTAATTTTATCACGGCACTATCAACTATAGGAGAGTACAAAGCTAGCAGCATTTCATTTTTTGCAAGTACAGGCTTAACCTTCAAAAATTTTAGCAGATTCGGGCGTTCCTGCGGCATTGATTGAATTAACTTGATCGCTTTATAACTATTCATGCCCCGCTTTGTTAATTTATTGACTCGTATATCCTGCTTTGTGAAATGCTTAATCTTGAATTTCCTGACTGTGATTTGCTTAGTAACCGTAAAAGTAACTTTTTTGATATTGCACTGTATTTTCCGCGCAAAAATGGGCACTCTTAACACGTTTATTTTTATGTGAGATTCGAATTTATGAGTCTCTATTACCCTGCGCAATGAATGAATTTCGGGAATTTCCGTAAAAAATCCCTCGTCGAGCCTATGAACGTTAACGCGCCTGAAAAAATTTTCTGCTAGAGTCCTTCTTATTGAATCAAGCATTATATTAATTTGCTCCGGTTGACAGTGATAATAAAGCCTTCTGGATTCTCGTGAACGGCTCAAGAACGTCCATAGATTTAGCTGCTTCTGTCAAAATTTCTGCGGCCTGCTTTATCTCCTCAGGTCTGACATTATCAGGAAATTCGAGTCTCAACGGTGCCCCGTTCTCTGACGCCTGCAATAAGAAGACTCCTTTTTCTGAAGTCGTCTCAACATGTCCGGCAGCATCTAAAGGCGCATGACTTGATTCGGAAATTAACGCGGCTTTAACTTGACCGACAATTTTTAAAGGGTTAAGCAAATCGCTATCACTGCACAGCCATAATAACGGGTCAACTTCTATAGAGTCTAGCAAACTTTCAAGCATTAACTCTTCTTTCAAGTAAGTATCTAGTGAAGAGCCGTATAATATTCTTTCGAGTCTGGTAGGCTTTACGAGATCCGTATATCTGAAGTCAACAGGAATCCCCCGCGTATCACAAGCAAGAGCAGCACCCCGCATTTGTCCCTCTGAGCCTTCTATTACGATATAGCCTAAATTATTTTGTGATGCCATAAATTTTTGAGTCCCCTTTTATGTAATATATATATATTATCGTCAAAATTATAAACCTGAATTATTTATTTTATTGCTATAAAAAAATTCTCCCGACCGATAAAGCTATCAAGCCGAGAGATTTATTTATTCACCAAAAATTTTTATGAGTACGATATATTTTTATGCCGACAAACTAAGCAAATTTCTATAAATCGGATATGGCCAAATTTCTGCACTTGTAACGAGTTCGGCAGCGTCGCATTTACTCCTGATTGAATCCATCAAAGGCAAAATCTTTTGTGTCAAGAAATCCGCGCGTTCTCTTGCGTTCAAGTCCGATAAATGGGCTTTGTACTCGCTCAAAATTTCAGCGTCGGCTATTAAAGCATTCTTTGCAGTTCCCAGTCCCTTAATGTAATCGCGCCACGGCCTGTCATCGCCGAAGTCTACACCGTCAAATGCATAAAGAGAATTTCTCTCAAGCACTAATTGTTTTGATAAAGCCGGTAAAACTCCTTCAAATAACATGTCATATAACACGGCTGCTTCAACTTCAAGACCGGTGCAGAAATTTTCAAGTCTAACGCTGTGCAGATTCTCAAGTTCGTGAGCCTTAAATACTCCCAGTTCTGATAACATCTCTTTATTTTCAGGCTTAAGCAATAAATCTATACGTCCGGGCATGTCTTCAGCCTCAATTAATCCGCGCTTTCTTGCCTCGTCCTGCCACTGCGAACTATAAGCATCACCCTCAAATAAAATTTTATTGCCCTCTTTGAATGCCTCAGTGCTTGCTATTAATGCTGACTCGATGGGATCATCTGAATTTTTCGCGGCGATCTTCCCCGTTAATTGCTCGATACCCCATGCCCATATGCTTGCGAACATTGTAACAGGGAGCGCAATACTTTGACTCGAACCCGGAGCCCTGAACTCAAATTTATCACCGGTGAAAGCTATAGGACTCGTGCGATTTCTATCACTGTCGAACGGTATAATATCAGGCAATTTTGTGAGTCCTATATCAATTATGCCCTTATCAGGTAATTCAGCATCGCCCTTATTTATTAAATCAGTCAGTGCCGAGCCTAAATAAACGCTCATAATTGAAGGTGGAGCCTCATGACCTCCGAGCCTGAATAAATTTCCATAAGTCGCGATACTTGCCTGTAATAAGCTGTGAAATTTGCTAAGTCCCAGCACAGCAGCAGCCATGAAAGCAAGAAATATTACATTACGTCTATTATTATGAGAAGGCTTTAAAAGGTTTCTGCCCTCACTGTCCATTAATGATATATTCGTGTGCTTTCCTGATCCGTTCATGCCGTTAAAAGGTTTCTCGTGAAATAATAATCTTAACTCATGAGTGCGGGCTAATTTTCTCATAGTCTCCATCAAAATTTGATTCTGATCACATGCTATATTTGCTTCATTAAATAAATGTGCGAATTCAAATTGACACCTCGCGACCTCGTTATGTCTTGCAGTAAGAGAGATTCCGAGTCTCGCTAAATCACGTTCTACGTCTTCCATGTAACGCAGGACGCGCCCGGGAATCGCTCCCATATAGTGATGATCTAATTTCTGATCTTTGGCAGGCTGTGCACCGATTAGAGTCCTCCCGCAAAATCTTATGTCAGGTCGTTTCTGAGCTCGCGGCCTATCAAGTAAGAAATATTCCTGTTCAGCTCCGACTGTTAATTTAACGGATTTGACTCCGCGCTGGCCTAACATTCTTAAAAGTTTTAAGGCTCTTGACTCAACTGCGTCTAATGCCCTCAATAATGGAGTCTTTAAATCCAAAGGAGTCCCATCAAACGAGAGAAATACAGACGGAATGCAGAGTGTGCCGCCCTTTTCGCTTTTCACGATAAATGCAGGGCTTGAAATATCCCACGCAGAATATCCACGTGCCTCAAATGTAGAACGAGTCCCGGCACTTGGGAAGCTCGACGCGTCAGGTTCGCCCTGTGAAAGATTATGACCTCTGAAAATTTCTATAGGCCGGCCTTCAGAATCTCCGAGTGTAAAAGCTGCATGCTTTTCTGCTGTAAGTTCGCTCATAGGTTGGAACCAGTGCGCCCAGTGTGTAGCCCCGTTTGAGATTGCCCAGTCCTTTAATGCGTTTGCTACGATGTCAGCTGCCTGACTGTCGAGTCTGCTTCGGCCTTCTATTGCTGCTATGACTTGATCATAAATGTCAGGGTTTAGGCGTTCCTTCATGACCCGGCGGTTAAATATTAATGTCCCGTAGATTTCGCGGATAGATTTATATTTTTCACTCATTATGCAAATTACCTCCCACTATTAAGCAATTTTTTCACGAATTTTTTTGCTTAACTTGCGCGATATTTTAGCATGAATATATTTTTTTGCAAATTTTATTATATACAAAGAATAATTTTTCACGAGGGATTATTTTATTGTGTGAATCAGGAAAAATAAACTTTATACAATCTTTCTTTTATGATGGACTATCATAATATATCATTCAAAAATTTATCACGTAATATTTTATATTAATTTGCCCTGCTTATTATGTGCTACAATTTAACCGAAAATTACATGATATTCACTGAATATTTAACAAGTATTTATATTTTGATATTTAAGGAGGTATAAATCTTTCATGTTAAATAAGTTTATGGCTATGAGAATGAAAATATTTATTCTTGTCATGATTCTTTGTTCGTTTGCTTGTCCTGTCTTGGCCGGTGAACTGAAAGCAATATCGGGCGACGAAAAAATTTCACTGCTTGAGCCTGTACAAGTTAATTTACCTGTTCAGATTGAAAACGTGAAATCTTCAGCAGAGTCAGATCACAAGCCGGGCGAATTTATTGTAATGTTCAGGGAGAATATTTTAGAGGGCAGCGGAGACTCTCATGACTCACGAGTTAAAAATTTTGTTCAAGCACTAGGAGTCGAAATTATAAGCACTTATCCCGCATTATCTAAACAGGCCGGACAAGTTTTTGCGCTAGTTCATGCGGATTCTAAATCAGAAAGTGAAATGCTCGAAGAATTACAGGCAAATCCAAATGTCTTAGGTGTAAGTCTGAATTATAAGACTCATGCTTTAACGACTCCGAACGATAAATATTATAGCCAGCTCTGGGGAATGAGCGCAATTAAAGCCGATAAATTATGGGATCAAGGCTACACAGGAGCAAGCGATATTTATGTTGCAGTCCTTGACTCGGGAATTTCGTACAATCATGAAGATTTAGCGGCAAATTTTGAGTCTTCAGGTTTCAGCAAAAATTTTAGTTCAACATCAAATTATTCTGACGGGGACGGACACGGGACTCACGTATCAGGCACAATAGCAGGCGTGGGCAATAATTCAATCGGAGTCGCCGGTGTAAACTGGAAGGCAAAATTAATCGCTGTAAAAGTTCTTGACAATAACGGAAACGGTTATTTCAGCTGGATTCTTAACGGGTTAAATTATCTTTGTGAGCTTCTCGACAATCACCCGGAAATAAATCTAGCGTCAATAAATTTATCACTGGGCGGCTATATGAGCACTTCTCCGCAGGAAATGAAAAGCTCTAATAATCCGACTTGGGTAGCTTTTAAGGCAATCAGCGATAAGAATAAAGCTGTAATTTGTGTAGCTGCAGGAAATGAAAAGATTCAGGTCGGCGCAAATACTTCTAAAGGTTATTGTTATCCTGCGTCATTAATTGACATTGATAATATGATAGTTGTAGCTGCGTCTGATAATAATTCGAGTTATTCGCGCTCGTCATTCAGCAATTACAGCACTCAATATGTAGACGTTGCAGCACCGGGCAGGGGGATTTATAGCTCACTCCTGAATAATTCATATGGAAATCTCAGCGGGACTTCAATGGCTACACCTCATGTTACAGGAGCGGCGGCCTTGCTGCGTTCAATCTTCCCGAATACTACAGCGAGCGAGATAAAATCTGCAATTATTAACGGTGCTAATAAGAATTACGCGACAAGTTACACAAAATACGGCTTTCTTGATGTAAAATCCGCGTTTGATATTCTCTCAAAAAATAATACACCTTCAAGTCTTGCGCCGGTTATTGAGACTGATTCACTAGATGACGCTACAATCGATAATTATTACAGCGCGACTCTTTCTGCGTCAGGAGCAAAATATATTACATGGTCTCTTGAAAGCAGCTATAAAGATTTGCCCGATGGTATGAACTTTTCTTCAATGGGTATAATTTCAGGGACTCCGACAACAGCAGGGACTTATACTTTTACGGTAAAAGCTAGTAATTTATACGGGAGCGCAAAGAAAACATTAACTCTTACTGTTAAGGATATTGACAAAGCTCCTATTATTCAAAATAGCGAATTACCGGACGGATCTATTCAGGAATTCTACAGCGCGAGTCTTTATGCTTCAGGAACGAGTCCTATTACATGGAAAATTTCAAGCGGGAGTCTTCCAACTGGGTTAAATCTTGACTCATCGACGGGAATAATCAGCGGTGCACCGTCAAAAGCAGGTACGTTTGAATTCGCAGTTAAAGCAAGCAATAATACAGGCTCAGACACAAAAAATTATTCACTCACAATAGAGGGAATTGCGCCGCAAATTTTGACTCTTATGTCGCTAAGAAATGCAGTACTCGGACAATATTACAGCGAAAAACTTGAGGCAATAGGAACAGGCCCAGTTACATGGAATCTTTACAGCGGGAGTCTTCCGAACGGGTTAAAATTAAACTCTTCAACCGGAGTAATCAGCGGCACTCCTAGAGAATCAAGCGATTCAAGCTACAATTTTGTTATTACCGCGTCAAATGCAGAAGGCTATGACTATGTAGAATTCTCTATGTATGTCGATGATATGAGCACTAAATCAGGAATAAATATAAAAACGGAGACTCTGCCCTATGTGTTCTATAATCAGCCCTATTCTGCAAAACTCGAAGCAACGGGAACTAAGCCCATAACATGGTCAATCATAGAAGGCTCTTTACCGGATGGAATAACTTTAGAGTCAGACGGCACACTCACGGGTTTAGGCTCATACGGTGAGGGCTTCACGGAAATTAAAGTCCAAGCGTCAAACTCTAAAGGCTCAATCACGAAAAATTTAACAGTGAGATATACAGCTTTGCAGACCCCTCAGGAGTTCGTGCGCGAGTCTCTTCCCGACGGCATAAAGGGCAGCGAATACAATCAATATTTATACATGATAGGTTACAGCCCATTTTATTTTGACGTGAAAGAAGGCACATTACCGCCCGGATTAATTTTGAACAGTGAAGGCTACATAACAGGGACTCCGACAAAATCAGGAAGTTATACATTTACAATTCGCGGGACTTGTCAATATAGCGGCTGGGGACTCTATGATATCAAGACATTCACGATCACTATACGAGATAACGAAAAAAAGCCCTCAATAACTAGCAAAAATTTACCCGACGGGACTAACGGACTAATTTATAATACCGGGCTTAAATATTCGGGCACTCATGATATTAGCTGGACTTGTGATTATGACTCGCTGCCGCCGGGACTTTATCTGGCTGGAGACGGCGATTTGATTTCAGGAATTCCCACGCAGGCAGGCACTTATACATTCAATATTTACGCGGAAAATTCGGCCGGTTCTGCTTCTCAATTATTAACTATAAAAATTAACGATGTCCCGAATTATGCGAATCACGAAATTTTGACGGATTCAGATTTAGGCACTTATTCACAAGGCAGCTATTATGCTTTCACTTTTTCTGCTGACGAGGGCGCGACATGGACTCATACAGACGGAAATATACCCGACGGAATGACTTTCTATAAATATGGGATTCTTTCAGGACGGCCGGCTGAAACTGGAGAATTTAATTTTACTGTGAGTGCCTTATTTGACGATGATATAAGCGTATCAAAAAATTTCAAGATCGTAATCTCAAGTGCTGCTCCAGTTATAGAGTCTAACTCAAAACTTGATCCCGGCACAGACGGCGAGTCATATAATTATGAGTTAAAGGCATCGGGCGCGGAGTCTTTCACGTGGGAATTGAAATCCGGTTCATTGCCTGAAGGTTTAGAGCTTGACTCAACTGGTATAATTTCAGGAATTCCGACACAAACGGGCAAATTTAATTTTATAATTCAAGTAAATAACTCTTATGGGAGCGACTCGCAAAATTTCACACTCACAATAAAAGCAGCTGCACCAGTCATAACAAGCGAGACTCTTTCAGACGGCAAAATCGGCGAGTATTATAATTCTGAATTACAGGCTACAGGCTCGACTCCTTTAAAGTGGTCAATCAGCGGACAATTTCCTAAGGGCTTAAAACTCAACGCAAGCACGGGGCAAATTACAGGAACTCCGACAAAAGCAGGGACATTTACATTTACTGCAAAAGTTAAGAACTCAGGAGGCAATGACTCAAAGTCTTTCACTATAGAAATTTCTTTACCTGATAACGCCGTCCCAGTCATAAACGATGACTCGTTAATAAATCCTGAAGCAGGCAAATATTACTCTCATCAATTTACAGCGGCCGGAATAAATCCTATCACATGGACGAAAATAGCGGGGCAAATTCCTTCAGGTTTGAAGCTCAATAAATCGGGCTTGCTTGCCGGGACTCCTAAACAGTCAGGCGAATTTGATTTTACTATCAAAGCAGCTAACAAATACGGCAATGATACGAAATCTTATACTTTGAGAATAACGCCCGTTATAATCACAAGCAAATTAAACTCTGGAATATTCAATAAATCATATAGTGCCGCTTTGAGTGTTCAGGGGTCAAAGTCTAATATAATTTGGCAAGTCGTCTCGGGTTCATTGCCTGAAGGGTTAAAGCTCAACGAGTCAACCGGCAAAATTTCAGGGAAGCCGACAAGTTCAGGCGAATATAATTTTACAGTCCGTGCTGAAGTCGAGAATGTAACGCCCGCCCTTTACGATGAGCAGTCATACACGATAAAGATAACGGGAATAGCTCCTAAAATTAATACGTCGAGTCTCAAGAAAGGCACGATTAATAAAGATTATTCAGCAGCAATCAAGACTACAGGATCTACACCCATGAATCTGGAAATCAGCGGACTCCCTGAAGGACTCTCACTGAACTATGACTCTGAAACAGGACAAGGCACAATTACAGGAACTCCGACTGAATGCGGAAATTTCAGCGTGAAATTAACGGCCTCAAACGAGACTAATACGACATCAAGAACGTTCAATCTTGTAATAAATAATATAAAGCCGTCATTTACTTCTTTGAGCTTACCTGATGCAATTATCGGGCAGTCTTACTCGGCAAATATTCAGGCTACAGGAGCAGCAAAGGGCGATAATTTGAGCTTTACTCTTTCATGGTCGGGCAAAAATATTGGCGGATTCACTCTTGATAATTCTGACGCGTCAATAACAGGGACTCCCGCTGAGACTTCAGGAAAGAATTTCAACGCGCCGGGGACTTATAGAGTCAAAGTCATTGCTAAGAATTCAGCCGGGACAAAATCAAAAACTTTCAAGATAAAATTAAACGCTGCGCAAATTACAGAAGTCGAGAGTGCGCAAAAAGTTTTATCAGAGTCAGAGTTTGAGTCTGAGTCAGAGTCATTAAGCTCAATTTTTCCAGATAATCAAGAAAGTAACGCGCAAAAATTATCATTTCTCGAAAATTTTGCAGGAAACAATAAAGACTTTACCGCAGGAGATCTTGCAGAAATTGACGGAAAGAAATACATTATTGCGGCTGTTATTGCGCCTGTTAAATCACTAGAATCAGGACAATTTGATTTTAACGTCGAATTAAGCGAGAAAGCTCCGACGGGGGCAAAATTAACCTGGCTTGCATGTCCTTATGACAGCGAGGACTCACAGGATGACGAGATAGCTGACTTTTACGACGAGACAGGCAAAGAAATTTTTACAGTTCCGGAGAGTCATTCAATAACAGTGTCTCCGTGGCTGCGTAAATGTGTGATTTATGAGCCTTTGATATTGGCCGAGATTATGGAATAATTTGCAATTATTTCCGCCGACTCCCCCACCCG
>JAFSWW010000056.1 GCA_017444345.1 Synergistaceae bacterium
GTGGGGGTTTGCGGGATGGCAGTAATTTCACGCAAAAATGATTCATAAATCCAGCTTCAAACTTGATATAATTTTGCCGGAAAATAAAATTTATTAACGAGGCTTTATTAATGACGAGAAAATTATATTACGAAAATTTATACTCAAAAGAATTTGATGCAAATATTATAGATATTCAGGGCAATAATATAATTCTTGACGAAACTTTATTTTATCCATCGGGCGGGGGGCAGCCCTGCGACTCCGGCTATATTGATAATATTCAGGTCGTTGATGTTCACGAGAAAAACGGGCAAATTATTCACGTATTATCTGAACCCATAAGCGAATTTAAACGAGTTCACGGAGTTATTGACTGGGATAAAAGATTCGAGCTTATGCAGCAGCATTTAGGCGAACATATTTTTGCGGGAGAATTATATAATCTTCACGGACTGCACACTGCTAGAATGAGAATCGAGGGCGATAATGTTTCAATTGATGTAGATACACCAGTTGACGAAAATATTATACTTGAGGCAGAGTCAGCAGCAAATGAAGCAATTTATAAAGATATTCCCGTAGAAATTATTTATCCTGACATGAGCGAAATTAAATCACTTGCGCGAAAATTACCGCCTGCGAATCCTTCTGAGCCAGTAAGAATTATAAAAATTTCAGGAGTTGATTATGTACCTTGCTGCGGTCTTCACGTGAGCACAACCGGCCAAGTGGGACTAATAAAGATTACTTCACACGAGAATCACAAGGGCGGAACGAGAATTTATCTCAAGAGCGGGCGGGCTGCTTATAGGTGGCTTGATTCGCTTTATCGTGAAGTCAGGCGGGCAGAGTCCGAGCTTGTTTGCAATTATATGGGACTTAACGAGAAAATTATAAATCTTAAATCGCAGATTGACTCGTTGAAATCACAGAACGAGAATAATATAATGCGTTACTTAAGGCCGCTTGCTCAAGATTTGATTAATAACGCAAAGGATTTCACAAAATTTAGACTCGTCAAGCACATAATAAAAGATTCGAGTCAGGACGAAATAAAGCACTTATTCAAATTATTGACTGAAGGCGATAAAAATTTAGTTGCCCTTCTTGCGTGTGAGAATAATGACGGAGTATTTATAATATTTGGCTGTAATCGCGAAAATAAGAGTCTTGATGTCAGGCCGGCATTTAAGAAAGCCATAAATATTTTAGGAGGCAGGGGCGGCGGAAGTGCTTTCAGTTGTCAGGGATTCAGCGATAATATAAATTTATTAAATCAAGCAATGGACGAGGCAATAAATATTTTATGCGAGTAAAAAATTTCTCCCCCTTTGAGAGTGTCATATGCGGGGGAGTGTTATATTTATTTTGCCTGCTGTTGAATCCATATCGTAGCAGCCTCATTTAACGGAAGATTTATTAATTTCTTGCTGAGCTTGCACGTATAAATCTCGCTCTCGTCTTCCTGTTGAGTAATTGCAGTTAATTTAACTTTTGAGCCGGTAACGAATCCCATTTCTATTAATTTTTTGCGCAGGGGCTCTTCTGCTGTGTGGCGTAAAATTGCACCTTCTGAATTAATTTCGCATAAAGTCAACGGGACTGGCACAATTAAAATAGGCTGCTCGATCGCTAAAAATATTTCGTCGACCCACGGCTGATGTTCGGCTTTGGCTTTCCTGAAAAATTCAAGTAACGCATATAATCTCTCTTCAGTTACTGAGTCTACATAGTGTTCCATTGAGCAGGCCATTTCTGAAGAGTGATCCCTGTCAAGCCCTAATAACTCATGGAAAAACGCCCTGAATCCCTCATGACGGCGGAAAACTGTCATTCCCTTGCGTCTTCCTGCGTCCGTTAAATGCAAATTCCCGTAGCGTTCATGTTTCAAGAATTCCATTTCTACGAGTTTCTGCACTGTCGCCGTAACAGTCCCCTTTGTTATCTTGAGTCGCTCGGCCAAATCTGTAACTGTAACTTCACGCCCTGTACTCTCAAGCAAAAATAACTCTTCTAAATAGTCCTCTATTCTGGGAGTAATCATAAAATTTTCACCTCAAATTTTCGTGTATATCAGCTCGTCCGGCCCTGATCGCAAATATTCCCGTTATAATTAAATCCGTTAAAAGCGTGATGATTCCCGACAATGCCGCAATAAATAATAACTTTTCAGGTGATGGCATGAGAAACGGCAAATTTAATAATTCACTAATAAACGGACTCGCAGCAAAAATTATAATAGCTCCGAATATTATTCCGGTTATGACTCCATAAAGGCCGATTAATGACGCTTCATAAAGAATCATAGCAGATAATTTTTTCCTTGAGGCACCAATTGCGCGCAAAATTGCAAATTCCTGTTTACGTTCGTTAATAGTGAGTGAGAATAACAGCGCGATAATTATAATTGCCATGAGCCATAATATAACGAGAAAATATTTAATTATTCCTGATATAAGCACGAGACTTGAAGATATATGATTCACAAATTTTTTGCTGAAGAGTGCGTAAATTCCTGATTTATTTAATTCGCGGTTGATTTTGCGGGAAGTTTCTGCGCTGTCTTGGCCGGGCTTTAGCTTTATCATAATGACTGACACGAGATTATTATTTGCTGCTAATTTCTGAGATTTAATTTTGTCGGCAGCGTTTGCAAGTTTTATTATAGTACTGCGATTCATGAATACTGACGAGTCAAAGCCCATCCCCGTGCGCTCAAGTTTCCCGGCTATTCGTAAATCTTCACCGAAAAAAGTAATGTTATCGCCTACTTCTCCGACATTGTGAAAGCCTAAAATTATTTCACCGTCATTTAGTTCGCGCTTGAGAGTCTGATTAAGCCAAGGTTTAATAATGAAGTCGCTATTATAATCAATTCCCATAATTTGAACGGGATAAGCACAGCAGGACGCTCTCAAAGTTGCCATAAAGACTTGAGGCGAAAATTTTTCGATTCGTGATTTGATTTCAGGGTCAAGATTATTCACGAGTTCTAATGCGTTATCAGGTAAATAAAACGCGCTGGGCTTCCCTGATAGCAAAATATTATCAATATGCGGGTCATAACCGGACGGCACAAGCATAATATCAGCTCCGAGTCTGTCTGACATGCTTTGAGCTCCATTAGAGAGACTCATAATTAATACAGTCCCGGCAAATAAGAAAGCAGCTAAAATTATTTCAGCAGAAATCAAGCAAAAATTTCTTAACGGGCAGCGGGTTATATTTCTGCGTGCAATTATATAATTTGTGAGTCTCATGATAAATAATAAGGCTCGTCAATCTGAGGTTTACGAGGCTCTATAGGCTTGAGTGAACTGACTTTCATGTGAAATTGCTTGATTATCGGGTCAGTTCTCCGAATTAAATCAGCGACTCGCTCCTCTGGAGTCATGTGCTTTGTCTCCTCGTATATTTGCTGTCTTATTGCGTCGATTTCAGCCTCAACAGGATCCATCGGCGGGAGTTCTTCCTCCTCGAAAAAATTTTTTAGCATCATCCATCACCTCCCTTGCTGTAGAAATTTTTACTACATCATAGCCTTCAACTTCATTGATTCCTGCTGTTAATGTTCTTGTTTTGTCCCGGTTAATATGGTGAAAATTATACGACAATATAGCATAAAGTCCATTAATTGCAGAAATAGCTATGTGTAAACTATCATAAAAATGTGATGCAGGAATTATACCAGAATTTATATATTTTCTGGCTAATGCTTCTGCTTTGACATCAGGATTTAATGTTATAATGCCGTATTCCTCAATAAGATTCAGCATATCACTTCGCTTAGGTTCAGGAGCGCGTTTTAATTCGTCTGTAACATAACGAGAAGTATACGCAACAAAATCCCCCGCCTTGATTGCTTGAAACAATTCTACAACATCATCATGTCCCGGGCGGTTCTCGTCAAAAAAATAATTAAATAGTGTCGTCTCGATATAAATCTTAAATCTATACATTTATTAATTCCTCCTTAGCTTTAAAGCCTCCCCAAACGTTGCCGACTGGTCAATATCGTCTATAATTCTCCCGTGTTCAAGAATTATCTTTCTCTGTGCAACATCTCCGACTTCAGGATCATGAGTAACTATTATAATAGTAACGCCCTCACTGTGTAATCTCCTGAATAAATCTACGACGATTCCCTCGTTTTCCTCGTCAAGATTCCCCGTCGGCTCATCACCGAGTAAAATTTTAGGCGAATTTATTAATGCCCTGGCAATGCAGACTCTTTGCTGTTCTCCTCCTGAAAGCTGGGCGGGTAAGTGTCTAGCTCTGTCCTTAAGGCCTACTTTCTCAAGTGCTTCCATAGCTTCGGACTCGTCGGGCATACTGTGATAATATTGTGCGACCATTATATTTTCAAGCGCGGTCAAGTAACTTATTAAATGGAACTGTTGAAAGATTAACCCGATTTTATCGCGCCTGATTCGGGTTAAACTTGCTGCGTTTTCTTTGCTGATGTCAAGACCGTCAAGAATAACACTCCCATTTGACGGAGTATCCATACAGCCTATAATATTTATCATTGTAGTTTTTCCTGAACCTGAAGGTCCCATTATTGAGAGCCAGTCCCCGGCATTGACGCTTAAATTTATATCTGCAAGTGCTTTAAGATTCCCATAAATTTTCGAGACATTATTTAATTCTAAAATTTTATTTGACATGATAATTTATTCTCCTTACTATAATATTTATGCAAAGATTCTCCTATTCTACTCGACTGCGCAGCAGTCGGGTGGGCGGGTGGGAGTAGAATAATGCGTAAAATTTATATTACATGAATAA
>JAFSWW010000057.1 GCA_017444345.1 Synergistaceae bacterium
GAATGATTATTGTTGTCTAAATCCATAATACTAACCTACCTTCATTTATACGACTGATTTTATCATATAGAAGGAAAAATAAAAATGCAATTCATCTCACCGCCTATAGAGGCGGGAGACTTCTTGCTAATTTAGGTTAAATATATTCGTGTTACCCGTGCCGAGTAAATAAGCCGTCGAGTCCGTTGTCTTCATACACCTATAACCGAATTTAGGCGCAAATTCTTCGTCGTATGGAATCTCCGAGCCGCAAAATTTCACGCCTCCGACTCGTTCCCAATGGACTAAATTAATTTCATCTCTGCAGCCGTCGCCGGGTTCTGCGTAATATGGAAAGTCAAAATGCAACAGGCTCAAAAATTTCTTGTTAAATTCTCGTCTCATGTTTAAATCACCTCGTTAAATTTCTAAACTTGCGCGCCCGTCTGAAGTAAATACTCCCTCGCCGTCAATCTCAAAAGAGTCTGCGTTATTTGCGCTCGTATCAAGATTTATAGTGTAACTTGCATTTGCGCTCGTTCCCTTCCATGTGATAGAAGCGGGCCAAGTGAGAGTCTTTCTTAAACCTGCTCCCGCTGCCATTCCTGATAAAATATTCGCGCTAGTTCTATACAATACACATGAATTCAATATGTAAGTATTCTCAACCGGAGCCGACAAAATTACGCGCTGTATATTATTCTCAATTGAGGCCGAAGCAACCTGCGCGAGTTCCTGATTAATCCCGTCAGTAAGCATATAAAAGCTGCCCGGTAAAATCCCGTCAAGCGGTTCGCAGTCAATAGAGTCGTCGCCTGCTACAATGCTTGTGACTTTACACGAATATAAATCAAGTTCGCTAGTATTTAAGAAATCTTCGGGGATGAAATGCGTATAATCAGGATATAAATTTTCAAGCTCTATAGACATTAAAACCTGAGATAATGCATCTTCTAAGACTCTGATTCTTGCGCTAAGACTTGCAATATCATAATCGCCGATTAAAGCGTCCTTTGCTTGCTGTAAAGTTGCAGGCCTGAAAATTTTTTCTCCGGTCTCGGAATAAGTCCAGAATCCCGAAATATTTCTATACGGCCCGAATAAAGACTCAAGTCTCATATTTAGATTTGTTGCAGTAACGTAATTATTATTAGTTGTCATTATTGCTGTAACGTTTTGGGCCTGATCTATAACTGTTACAAGTGAAAGAGTGTAATTCACAGCGTCAGGGCCGCCCGAGCCGGGTAAATATGAAGCCTCGTTACCGGTATTTCTATATGAGTATAAAATTTCCTGATTCGTGTCGGGGTCCTTTGCAAATAAACCAAACTCTCTAACCCAAAATCCCGCAGTGAGTCCCGCATTGCTTACTTCGCAAATTACTTCAGCGGTTCCGATATTTTGAGTCTTGTTTAACTGCACAATGGGTAAAATTTTTTTCTGATTAATTAATCCCGTCATTGTCAAAACGTTTTGACTCGTTAAAGTCCCGTCGCCTATAATGACTCGCGTAAACTCTAATTTTTTGCCGGTGAGTGCCTTTGCGAGCAAGTCCCGCCCGTTGTTAGTAATCTTCATTCCGTCTGGCATATATAAATCACTCCTTATTATTGAAGTCTTGTTGCTGCGTCTTCCCAGCGTAATAAATCTAGAATTTCATCGATTTTTGCGTTAATTTCATTTTGCCGCGCGTTTATTTCCGTCATGATTCGGGCCTCGTGCTGTGCTAATCTGTCAAATATACGGGCCTCAAACTGTGCTAATAATTCATTCATAGTGTTTAAATCAACTCCTAACGAAATATTACGATTCTTATTTTCTGCTAGCGCCATATAAATTTTAGTCTCGTCAACACTTGGCCGGTTTATGTTTATTCTTTCATAGCCGCTAATGCCTTGAGCAAGTCCTAAATAATTTATATTATTGCCCGGTGCTTCAGGTCTGGAAATATTTATTAATGCTTGGCCGCTTGTTCCGTGTGCAATTCCCGCAAATAAAATTTTCTTGTCAAAATCATTTAAATGCGCGTCAAGATACGCAAGAAATGACCGGGCCGCTTTTGATTCATTTATGGCGCGGATTATATTGTGAATAATTTTATCCTTGTCCGTGTATTTATGATAATCAAGAGGAATATCAGCTTTAATCTTGAAAGTATAGGGAGCTCCCCCGAACTCGTACCAGTTAATAAATTCGGCTTCTATTCCTATCATGTCAAGAGCTTTCAAGACTGCCCAAGCCGTACCCTTTTTCATGTGCCACTGTATAGAGTCTTTAACTTGCCTGCGTTTTGCGTCTAAATCCTTTGTTAAATCGTAAAAATCTACGTGGAATTGCCAAGCGAGTAAATCGAGTACTCCCGAATCGAGCTCGTCAATTCGGGAATATATAAACTCTTTGGAGATATTTTGAGTAATAAATTTCAAGTCGGGATTTAACGCCTCAATTATAGCACTAATATTTTTATCGTCCTTAATAGAAGACGGGGC
Organism: Synergistaceae bacterium; assembly: GCA_017444345.1. Taxonomy (NCBI): domain Bacteria; kingdom Thermotogati; phylum Synergistota; class Synergistia; order Synergistales; family Synergistaceae; species Synergistaceae bacterium. The sequence goes on from JAFSWW010000057.1 coordinate 2,469, forward strand.
TATATCATTCAGCGATAAATCATTTAGCTTTGTCATGTTTTGACTCCTTAACTTTGCCGGGCGGTGCCGATTCCTGCTTTGAATGAGTGTATGTATTATATACGGTCATTTTTTCGCAGTTATCATCAGAATTCACAGACTCGCCGTCTGACTCTGTCATATTGCTTTCAGGTTTTGAGACTTCGCCGTCTAATTGTGTCATGTCATGCAATTTAGCGAGCATATTATGCAAGGGTTTCGGAATGGGCACGCCGATTTTTTCCGCGTTCTCGATTATGCTTATGCCCTCGTTGACGACATAAAATAAACACACTACAGCGCGAATACTTCCGGAGTCGCCCGGTAAATACAAGTCTAATAAATGAGCCATGCCGACGAACATGAATAATATAACTTTCTTGACAATCCCGCGAAAACCTACACGACTCGATAATTCATGATTGAGACATGCTGCGATTATGCCCGTTATGTAGTCTATTACGGAGAAAGCGATTAACACCTGCAGCAAGCCGTCAATTCCCCCGAAAAACCATGTAATAAAGCCGAGCAGCGCACAAATAATAAAATCCATTATGTTATTCTCAATCATGCGCGAATCTCGTAAAGTTTATTACGCTTGCCTCCGCAATCAATGTGTATAAATGTCTTGTATTTAATGCAGTAGTCTAAATCTTGGAGTTTGCCTTGCTCTCTTAATTCCTTTACCGCCTGAAACATTCCCGCACTTCCGAGTTCACACGATAAATCGCACGCCTTGCCGAGTACGTGTTTAGAATTCTTAGCGCCTTTTACCGCCGGGCTTGCGTTGTGAACTTTACAGCGGTAACCGGAATTAACACGGACGGGGACGCCTAAATAATCCCGTAATTCTTGAGCCATGTTTAAAACCCGCTGGTCGATTTCGTTTTGTCCGCAATGTTTACACGCGAATTCTGATACTTTGAAGTTTTTAGTGTCATGTGCATTTGTCATAAAATATATACCTCGTTTCTAATAAATTATTACCGGTTTAATTATATCGTGTTCGGAGGTATATGAATAACGGGAGCATTAACGATAAATGCCTGTGAATTAATTATCACGCTCCCGGCGCATGAAATATTCAGCTCGTGATTAGCTTTATCGTAAATTATTGTAGTGCCGTCCTCAAAATTTATTACGCTTTTACTCTGTTCGCCGACAACCGGTTTATTAGTATCGTCATAAATTGCGCATAAAACACAGCCCGACTCTATTCCGTTGCCCTGCATGACGCAGAAAACATGTTCGCCGGCTTCTAAATGACTTTCTTGTTTATCTCGTGAAGATTTATTTATAGAGACTGGGAGCCACCCTGAAATTAAATTATCTTTGTCCGGAAATATTATCTTGGCCATATGCCGGCTCGCGTCGTATGCACTCACGTAGCCAAATCTTGCCGTACTTGCTGATTCGTTATTACTGCTATTTTTTGCCATAATATTTATCCCCTTCATAAAATCCCGGTTTAGGAGCTTCGGGCTTGGCCGGTGCTGTTTTCTTGTTTGATTTACTTTGCCGCTTTGATTTATTTGATTTAGCTTGAGCCTTTGACTTGTCGCCCATTTTCAAATTTAGAGTCGTCGTATATCCGTCTGTGATTTTATGCGTAACACTCTCAACTGAATAAACGCCGTCAAATATTCCGAAATCTTTACAAGTTATATTAACTCCCGCTAAAAATCTTAAATCGCCGAATAAAGTTATCGAGCCCGTAATTTCTCGTGAATTTGCTTCTTTTAGCCGTTTATGAGCGAGTAATTTTGCGTCGGCCTCGTTCTCGACCCGCTCGTTAATCTCAAGAATTCGACTCGTTCCCTCCGTGTTATTGTCGTCTTCTTGAGCTATGAAGGTTTGATTTTTTTTCGCGTCATGATAGCGGACTCGCGCGCTCTTATAAATTCCTGCTGCCTTTGTTGAGAATGACCAGTTAATAACATGTGAATCGTTGCATTTAATCTCGGTTACACTGGGCCTATCTTGATATGACTCCTCGTCGTAAATAATTAATTTATCGCCTGAAATTTTAACGCTTAAGCCGTAATCGTCGCATGTGTCGCGTAAAAATTCCAAGTCGCTTTTTTCTGACTGTTCGCGGCGTTCAATATTGACATCACCGGGAACATCATAGAAGAGCGAAAGATTATTAGACACGGCCAAGTCCTGCGCAATTGTTGAAAGTTTTACATTTTCCCATGCTTTATTATGTTTTTCGCTGTTAATGGAACTCGTTATTTTTGCGCTGACTCCTTTAATCTCGATAACGCGGGGCGGGCACTGATATTTAATCTCGTCAATCTCAAATAAACCGCACGGGAGAGTCTGTGTTGTGCCGCCTTTGTCCCAGTCATGCAAGATAATATTTGCGCGAATAGTGTCGCCCTTTGACGGGAACCAGTCCGCCACCCATAAAGAGTCTCTATCACTCAATGAAATATTTATGTCGTCTGACTTATCGCCGGAGTTGTCATTAAATGTAAAGCTCAATAAGTAAGGCGCGATATCCCGTGAAATGTCCTTATTCTCATATAAAATTTTTATTTCTGCCCGTCTAGCTTGAGACATGAATTATTACCCGCTTTCTTATGTAAAAGTAAAATTAAATTCGTTCGCATATAACTATTTATATTATAATAATCCCACAAGAAAGAAGGGAATTTATCATGAGTAATGACAATCGGAAATATATCACACGGGATTTTTACGATTCGAACATGCGCGAATTTAAGGAAGCCGTTAATGCGTCAATAGCGGCGGCGGAGGCTAGGTGCGAGAGAATCGCGGCGGACATGAGAGCAGATAATGCGCGGGTCTTAGCCGAATTCAAAGCGCAATCTGCGGAACTTAGAGCGCAGTACGCAATCACGCAGGAAAAATTTACTAGCGTAGATAAGAGACTCGATAACATAGAAAAGTCGCAAGATAAATTTTTTAGAAATACCGGACTTGCTTTAACGGGAATGACTTTATTATTTACAGCCCTGCAAATCTCACTGTCATTAATAACAATCATGAAATAAAAGCCTGTTCACACGGGCAGGCTTTGTATTTTTACTCAATCCACGGCGGGAGAGTGTTTACAGCGGGAATATCTATATCAGGTATTACCAGCTCGCAGCCGGCCGGGAATATCACATAATTAATATATTTTGTATTCGCGCTGATTAATTTATCGCACAACGACTCGCCGCCCAATTCCTGATAAAATTTAAACGCTATCAAGTCCCATGTGTCGCCCTGTATAGTTCTATAAATTCTAGGCATATTCTAACCTCATAAAATTATTATTAATCTCGTCTAAGACACTTTTAACTTTTTCGGCTATTAACCCGCCGAGCGAATTATTATCACGCGATTCTGACCCGCCCGCGTTGACGGAAATATTAATCACGGGCGCAAATTGTTTATTATTGCGATTAGTGCCGCCATTAACATAATTGATATTAGTAATGCTATTTTCATCGTTAAAAATCCCTCCGTTTGATAAAGTATCTTGTTTTGAGTTAAAAATTTCACGATTTATTATATTATTTGTTTCAGTAAATGAGCGGGTCAGATTGTTATTATTAATCGAGCTTGTATTACTGCTTTCATGAATGAGCCCTAATTTTTCGGCTGCTTGAATTAACAAACCCGTCCCGCGTGTTTTGTCAGTGAGAGGAATAATTGCCTCTGCTCCGGCCTCTGCTACCAGTCCTAAATGAGGCTTTGTAAATATACCGCCCGTTGCATAACGGGGAACTGAATCTGCTTTATTTCTTCCGCCCGGTGTTCGCTTGCCTGCCGGTTGTCCGTTGCTTCCTGCTTTGCCTCCGAGTTGAGGGGGTGCGCTAACCTGTACAGAATTCGGCGAACCTCCGCCGAGCCATGAAGGGAGCTCCCAGTTAAAAGGATTTAAGCCGGAGAATAATGACATTATCCAGTTGCAGAAATCATTAAACATATTTCGCAAATCTGCAATTACTCCCAGTGCTGAGTCTTTAATCGACGAAAAAATATTACTGAACGAAATAGAATCCCAGTACACAAGAAAAGCCGCGCATTTTTCTTTTATCCATGCCCACATATTCACACCTAAATTTTTTATCGAGTCCCAGTTCTTATAAAGCGAATAACCCAGCGCAACGAGTCCGGCGATTGCTGTAATAACGAGTCCGATCGGGTTTGCATTCATGGCCGCATTTAATAGCCACTGCGCCCCTTCCCATGCTTTTGTTGCGATTGAGACTCCGTTTATAGCAGTCTGCAAAGCTGCCCATGATGACGCGAGCGAAAATATCAGCTTCATATATTTATAGACGGTAAAGAAAATTTTTAGCCCGCCCGCAATGTAAACTATTCGCGTAATCCAGTTAGCTAAATCTTGATGATTCGTGATTAAATTATTTAAGTCTGTTATCCAGTTTGTTAATGTGCCTGTTACAAATCTATTTATAGGCTCTAATGCTTGCCCGATTTTATTCATGAGCCCCTCCCATGCCGAACCGAGCCGCGTTAAATCTCCCGTTAAAGTGTCGTTGCGGATTTGCGCCGTCTGACCTGCCCAGCCGACGTGTTCATTATTATTTAACCTCTGCTCGGCCCTGTCTATATCGCCGTTATATGCTCCCTTTGCTAATGCCGTTAAAGCCTTGCCCTGTTGAAGTCCGAATATACGCGCAAAATAATTAACTTGTTCAGCCTCGCCAAATTTCGCCGTCTTTGTATAAATTTCTTTGAGTAAATCCGGGAATTCTCTGTAATGGCCGTCTCTAGTTTTGACGGAAATATTTAATTTATCAAGCGCCTTGCTGACTTCCTTAGGCTCTTTTGCGAGCCGCATTAATGTACTTGCAATTGCTGTTCCTGCGTCCGAGTCGCTATATCCATATTGAGCCATGACTCCGACGAGTGCCGCGAGCTGTTTTGCGTTCATTCCGATTTGACTTGCCAAAGGAGCGGCGGGCTTCATGACCTCGGCAATCTTTAATATATCCGTCGGAAATTGCGAGCTCGTGAAAGCTAATATATCAGCAAGTTCACCGGCCTGATTTGATTTCATGCCCATCCCGCCGAGAATTCGCGTAATTGCGTCTGCGCTTTGTGTAAGCTGTAAACCTTCAGCGGCGGCCATATTCAAGACTTGACCGACTCCGGCTTGTATATCGCTAGTATTCCAGCCTGCACGGCTCAGTATTTCCATAGTTTGGGCGGCTTGTGCAGCTGTAAATTGAGTCTCTGCTCCGAGTTTTTGCGCAAGTATACTCATATCGTTAAATTCTTTTTCTGTGAGACGTGCTACACTTCTATAGCTTGCCATTGCTGCTGTGAAGTCCATATTAATTTTTATAGGAGCCTGAAAAGCCTTCACGATTGCCGCAGACTCTAATAAATCGCCCTTAAAACTATTCCATGATAATTTACTTCTGACTTCGTTATATCGTCTTTGAGCTGCTTCTATACGTTCAATTTGTTGTAATTGACGGGCTTGTTTTTCCCGTAGTGCGTCAGTGCTTTGTCCCGCTGCTCCGAGTGCGTTTCTTAATTGCGATAAAGACTCTCTATCACGTTCGAGTCCCCGCTGTAATTTGTCCGCACTGTTATTCAATCTTGACTGTTCGCGCTCTAAATTTCTCGTCTGAGTCTGCGCCGCTTGTAATTCCCCTTTTGTTCGCGCGAGTCTTTGTGCGAGTATCTGATACGTTGCGCTTTTCTTTTGTCCTGACTGAATTAATTTATCTTGAGCGGCTTTCAGTGCACTGTATCTTGACTGCAATTTTTGTACTTGCATTCTTGACGCGTCTAATTGAGTCCCCGTTAATTTAGCACTCTGACGCATTGACAACATAGTTTCTTGATTAGTCCTGATTTTCTGCGAGAGATTCGCAAATTCGCCCGTTTGAGCTGCTGTTTTCTTGAGCCCGGCGAGTTTATTATTAAAATCGTTTACAGCTTGACCGGCTGCCGCCAAATTGCCGCCGATTCCGTTATTCATAGCTACATCAAGTTTAAATATCAAGTCTAAAACTTTTGTCATATTTCTATCACCTCGATATATAATTTTGCCATAAAAATTTTACAGGAGGGAATTAATTAATGCCGTTCATCAGTCAAGACAGATTAAATGATTACTCAAGGGCCCGCGCTATTGAACTTCAATACGAAATTGACGGCTTGCAAGAAAAGTTAAAGAATACTCCGGCCGAGTCGCCGCGGTATTCAAGCATTCAAGAGAGGATTAATAAACTTCAAGATTTACAGCGCGAAATATGCCCGCCGTATGTGCTGCACTGTAATTATCATGAGGACGGGACAATTTTGAAATTTATCAACAGGGTATTAAATTTTATTTTGCTGGGCGGAATTTGTATATTTGCGCTGATGTTTATTTGCGCGATAATTTTTTATTGATTCGTTCGTTCTCGTTATTGATTATCTCTACCCAGTCCGGCAAGTCTTTAATAGGCTGCTTCAGCCACTCGAATATACTTGTATTTGCCTCACACATTGCGAGCCGGTAACAAAGCAGCCTGATTTTATGCGTTATACTGTTTTCTCTTCCAGGCTCCCAGAGTCCGCACCTGACAAAAAAATTAATGTCTGATTTAATATATTCGTGAAGTCTTGAGCTCCCAGTGTCATTAATGCCTCGCGCGGCAACCCTGAAGCCTTAGCCGCAATTGTTAAGACATAACCCCGTGAATAATCAGCCGCTCCCATTGTGATATTACCGCCTGCACGCCTCGTGATTTCTTCAGCGTCAATCATGTCCTGACCGGTTAATTTATCGAACTCAAAATTTAATTCTTTATATTCTTTGCCGTTGTGTGTGAAAGTCTTTATTAATTTAATTCTCATTTATAGCACCGTCCATTTTTGTAATGTAATGAAAGGATTTTACACACTGGAAGCATATAACCTCCTTTCATAATTTATTTTTACGCGAATATTTTAGCATAACAAAAGAGACCCGCCGCCGGCTGACGGGTCCCTTTTGCATTTTTTTAAAAATGCTTGACGTTAATATTTTAGCATAACAAAACGGGAACTCGCTCCTAGAGAAAAAGCGAATTCCCATTTTGCATAAATTTTTGATAAAGGACGCATATATTTTAGCACACAAAAAAGAGACTGCTGCCGAATCTGCAAATCTCTTAATTGTAATATTCAAGCTGAATAAATTATTAATCTGTCATAATGAAGGCATGAATATTATAACGCATAAATTGCGAATGCTATAATAATTTCAACAAAGACAAGCAAAGGAGACGGCAAAACATGAATAATCACAATAATAAAGAATATATTACACGTGAAATTTTTGACGCGAATATCTTAGCAATTCGGGAAGCAATGGCAGCAAGTGAAGCACGGCATGAGAGAATAGCCGCCGAAATGAGAACGGAATATGCACTGACACAAATACGGCTCGATAACATGAATAAACGCATAGACAATATAGAACGCTCGCAAGATAGATTTTTTCGAAATATGAGTCTGGCATTAACGGGCATGACATTATTATTTACGCTGTTACAGATATTTTTACGATAAATACAAGCCTGTATAATTTCCTGTGAGGTGATATAAACATGACAGAATTTGATTTATTATTGAACTTACCGCAGGAAATTGACTTCAACCCGCCCGACACTGTGAGAGAAATTCTCCAGAACGTGCGCACGATTTTAACGACTTATAAATATAGTGTGCCGCTTGATAGAGAGTTCGGAATCGCCGCAAATTTTCTTGACGAATCACAGCCCCGCGCAGTTGCATTATTAGCTTCAGAAATGGCCGGCGCCCTCGCAAAATTTGAGCCCCGCGCAAAATTACGGGAAATCAAGATAGAGAGTGATTCAAATGGTAAATTTTGGCCCCGTGTTAAAATCAGACTCGTAACAAGCTAGAAAGGAGACGCATAAAACATGAGCAAAAATCATAATAAAGAATATATAACACGTGAAATTTTTGACGCAAATATTTTAGCGATTCGCGAGGCAATGGCAGCCAGCGGGGCACGTCACGAACGAATCACCGCCGAAATGAGAGTCGAGAATGAAAGAATGCGCGCGGAATATAGAACTGCACAAACAAGAATAGAGACTCGGCTTGATAATATAGAACGTTCACTCGATAACTTTTTCAAAATTTCCGGCGCGGCTTTGGCGGGCATGACGTTATTATTTACTTTGCTGCAAATATTTTTACGGTAAGAAATCTTGTATAATTCGCTGCGAGGTGATTTACATGACTAAAAGCGAATTATTTAGCACTCTGAATGATATTACATTTGCAGAAAAAAGCGCGGCCAAGATTGAGAGTGAAATTATTAACTTGTATGAACAGCACACGGAAAGAATTCTAGCACGCGGCGACCCTGTGAGACTCTTTCTTGAGACTATAACACTTATAATTATTCAGCAGAGAAATTTAATAGATTACTCGGCAAAAATGAACTTGCTTGCATATGCTGAGGGGGATTTTCTTGATCATTTAGGGGCGTTGCTCGGTGTTAGAAGATTAGACGCGAGCCCCGCAAAGGTTACTATAAGATTTACACTTTCAGAATCACAAGCCGGTAAAGTTTTAATTCCTGAAGGAACGCGGGTCACTCCCGGAAATAATATTTTATTTGCGCTTGATAGCGCCTTAGAGATTAACGCGGGAGATTTAACAAGTGAGGCTGTATGCACGTGCACACAGTCCGGAATTACCGGAAATGATTATCTGCCCGGCCAGATAAAAAAATTAGTTGACGTCTTCCCGTATGAGTTAAGCGCCGAAAATATCGACACTTCAAGCGGAGGCACTGACATAGAGAACGATGAAAATTTTAGAGAAAGAATACAACTCGCGCCTGAAAGTTTTTCAAATGCAGGCTCAACAGGAGCATATACATTTTATGCGAGGTCGGCAAATAGTGATATAACAGACTGCGCAGTAATCGGCCCTCATGATAATTTAGGAGTTCCGCCCGGCGAAGTGCATATTTACCCGTTAATGACCGGCGGCGTATTGCCGAGTTCAGAAATTTTGAGCGAAGTATACAACACATGCAACGCGCAAGACATAAGGCCCGATACCGATTTATTGAGAGTGAAGACTCCGGAAATAGTAAATTATGATTTGAGCGTGAAATTTTATATAGACAAAGCGGATTCAAGTATAGCCGGACAAATTGCAAATTCTGTAGAGATTGCTATAAATGATTTTATTAAATGGCAGCGCGCGAGACTTGGCCGTGATATAAACCCGTCGGAACTTAATAGAAGGATTATTAACGCCGGAGCAAAACGCTGTGAAATAGAGTCGCCAAATTTCAGAGTGTTATTACCGTATCAATTAGCAGTCTCAAACGAGATATTAATCACATACGGGGGACTTGAAGAGGGATAAATTAATTTTTTTTGCTAGAATAATATTATCTTGAGTAATAAGAAAGAAGGGTTTAATCATGAGTGAAGACAAGAAAGAATTTATTACACGTGAAATTTTTGACGCGAATATTTTAGCAATTCGGGAGGCAATGGCAGCAAGTGAAGCACGGCATGAGAGAATCGCCGCCGAAATGAGAACGGAAGCTGCCGAAATGAGAACGCAATACACACTGACTCAAATGCGGCTCGATAACATGGATAAACGAATTGACAACATGAAAAATTCGCTGGATAAATTTTTTAGGAATACCGGACTTGCTTTAACGGGAATGACTTTATTATTTACGGCCCTGCAAATCTCACTGTCATTAATAACAATCATGAAATAAAAGCCTGTTCACACGGGCAGGCTTTATTATTCAATATCCCGCAAATATTCTTTTAACTTAATATTAACTTCAGCAGAAATTAACGCGCCTGTATTATCGATAATCTTATGCGACTCTTCCAGCGACTCAATCACCCACCGGCTCCAGCCCTGAATTTTGCCGTCAAGTATAAACGGTATTGCTTGGTGAGTTTCCAGCATTTCATGTAATTTATCAAGTTCATATTCCGGAGTTATTCCGAGCTGTGCTTCAAGTTTTATAGTAAGACTTGCCGAGCTCGCGTTAATGCCCGTGAACTCTAAAATATTTTTCCTGTTGTGTATAGCGTGCTCTGCATACTTGGCCGAGTGTGAGAAGCTCAAATTATCAAACGTGAATACTTTTGAGATACTGGCTTCAAATGTTACATCACCGAGTGCGCCTATCATGAATTAATCACCCCGCTTATAAAAAATAAATCCCCGTCAACAAAAACCTATCACGAAAGGAGACCGTGAAATTTGGAAAGAATACGGGGACTTGTAAATAATGACTAATATAATAATGCGAATATATTATACAAGATAACAGCAAATCCCCCGCCTAGAAAGAAGATAGAGGCAGGGGACCCGCTTTATAAGGCATTAGTTAATACGTGAAAATTTACATTTGCTTAAATCACACATTAGAGAAAACATGCGGTTATTATAACACGTTATTATTTGCCGAGCGCGCGCCTTACTTCAGCTAAATAATCAGTGCCGTTCACTCTATAAATATAATTGAACTTGTCTAACATGATTCTTTCTTGATGGTCATATTCGATTTTAATAAAATAAATTTCGTGTTCAGTCTCGGACTCTTGAGAATCACCGACAACCAAATTACCTAAATTGCTGTGTTTAGTCGTTGCCTTACAGAAAATGTGAAGCGGTTTAGCCTGCATAATTCCCGCGCCCGCGTCGTATTCCTGAATAGCTCCGTAAATGTCTAAATCGTGCGCTATCTGATTTGCTAACACATAGAAATTTGACGGAGCCGCCCGCCACTTAAGAGTTAATGCAGTGCTGTTGAAGTGGCCAAGTACTATAGAATCAACAACGCCCGCAATTCCTGCGCCCTTGACTTCACTGGTCATACTTTCAAGATTCGGCAAAGTTCCGTCCGCAATTCCCGACTCGTCCGAGCCGTCAACGTATACAGCAAAATTTATAAATTTCTCTGGTATTAAATTAGGCATAATATATAATTCCTTTCATAAACTTAAATTTTGGATAATCCATAAGTCATAATATTTTCATGGGCAGTCATTCGCATTAACGGCCGCCCATTTTGTTACGCCGTGTGCATTGCTTCGAATAATTCAGCAACGTATGACGGGTCATATTCAAAGATTCCTTCTATGTCTTCAGCAGGTGACGGAGGAGTCATATAAACGTGTAAAAATAATTTGCCGTCCATTAGACTCGTGATTGCATTCTCGCTTTCGATAAATTCAACGCGCCCGCCTAAAATCATATCCCGCGCCTGTAAAGAGTTTAGATACATATCGAACGAGTTAATAATTGTGCGGATTAATCTCACTGTTAAAGGCTCGTCGACTTTCTGCCAGAATGTGAGAATAAATTGATTACCGACAAAATCAAACATGCGCCGAATAGGTATAAACGCGTCTTTTACATCTGTATTAGCGGGATAGCAGCCCGTTCTATTACCCCATGCACGCCAGCCGCCTATCCAGTTTAAAGCGGTTACTATGCCCTGAGAGTTCAAATAATTAGCCTGCTCAAGTCCGAGTAAAATTTCATCGCCCGCAGCATTCACGCACGAGTCCATTTGCAATAATTCATTTGACGGGGATTTATACGGAACATCGCCGCGCGCTTTATCAGTCTTATTCATGAGACCTATTAACTGAGTCGACATGTGAAAAACGTAATCGCCGAGTTTGATTTTAGGCCAGCAGACTATTTCGCGTTCAGCCATGTAATTATGCAAATTCTTCCATTCGGGGACGCTTGAATATACCGGAGCATTGCTTGAGTCGCTCGGAATATCAATAACAGCCTGCCCCGTAAATATTCCGTTAATGCTGTCTGCTTTAGCTCTCATGACTGCAGCAACAACAGAAGACCCGCTAAATTTTGGGCTGCCTATTAAGCCCGGCACAATTCGGAATTTAGGGAAGACCTGATTAACAATTTCAAGGCCTTTATACGCTCCCGTGTTCACATCAACGCCGCCTATAATGTCCGAGTCTGTTACGCTTTGAGGCTTTGCGATTGTGTAACCGACCTTACAAGACGCTAAATTTTTCATTGCACCTGTTGAGATAATATTAATTATTGCGTTGCCGTCAGAGTCATAATTTAGCGTATAATCTTGATTAAGCGCGTAATCAGTCCCAGCCTCAAAAGTTAATCCCGCGCTAATAATTACATCTTGGCCTAAATTTATTTGCTTGTCTTGAATAGTGAAAGACGCCGGAGCTTTAACTTCTTTATGCCTCGTTACGTCCAACACGTTTATTAACACACACGGGCCGGCTCCATATAAAGCGAACTGCGAATAAATGAACTCGCAAAGCGTGTACTTTTCCCAGCCGGTGCTATATCCAAATGCATTAACGGCTTCATCATAGCTATAACATAAAACGGGCTTATTTACATTTGAACTATCTTTCATGAAAACGGGAGCAGTCCCTACGATAACGGGGAGTCCGGCTTCCATTTGAACAACGGGAATCAGACTCGTCGGGACTTCCTGCTTATATACTCCGTGTTTAAATGCCATAATTATTTATGCTCCTTTCTTGAATTATTAATAAATTTTTCAGCTGCCTCATATAAACCTGACTCAAAAGTTCCCTTTGTCTCTATATTTTTTCTTAGTGCGTCAAGTTCATTAACAAGGCAAACGAGTCCGCTGATATGTGAACATTCTTTTATTGCTTCAAGTAAATAAAAAGGTTTGCCGCCTTGAAAGACTTGATATTTAGTGAGTCCGTGTTTTAACCAGTTCGGCCCGCAGTATATTAACTGTTCAGGCTTTGAGCTTGTCTCTTGAGATTGAGATTTAGCCATAAATAATTACTTCCTTTCTTGTATGAATGAATAAAAAAATATCGGGCTGTGATACCCGATTTTAAAAGCGTAAAAATTTGTCATTGAGTTAATAATATGCGCTTTATTCAGGAATAATTATAAATCATTACCCCCGATTAAATTCTTCCTGCGTGATATGCATTTGTCTAAGAATTTCGCGCCATTTGCTTTTACCGATTTGTCCGCTCCCCCGTGAACACTTTGTATAAATAGTTTCGCCCGTCTCTAATTCCTTGTAATAATACCAGTGATCAGAGCTTTTATACATGTGCCAGCCGTTAATTTTTCTGTCTAAATAGCGTTTAAGTTCCGTCCATGAAGGCACTGCATTAATTCCCCTTCCGTGCTCGTTAATACTTTCAATAAAAACGGGATTTGCCATTCACGCCCATTTTTCCAGCGGGGGAAGTCGCTTATATATGCCTGCGCGTCTTCTTTGAGTGCCCTAGCTAATACACTTTTCAAAGCCTCCGGACTCTCTGCACTCTCTAAAGTTTGAAGTTCTTTCACGCTGCCGACCCATTCGCCGTTATTATCAAGCTCACAAGTATAGTGCATTTGTAAAGTTTTCAAACTCTCAATAAATGACTCCGCGTCAAGATTTATGATTTGCATTTATTAACACTCTCCCGGAATTGAATTAATTACTCTGAAAGAATTATAAAATATTTCGCTCGAATACAAAATCCTTGCGCATGACGGGCCGCCCCGCTTGAAAAATTAAATCCATTTCCCCGAAGTAAACGGGCCAAGTCTCACACGGAATTAAACGCGTTTTAACGGGCATTTCAAGCCGAAATTTATTCATGATTACACGGTTGATTAATAAATAATTTCTCGTGCGCTCCTGCATATTTAATAAATCTTTATAGCCCTGACACTCCGAGCCTTCATCATAAACGCAAAATAACAAATGCATTTTAACGAGACTTGAATCGATTCGGCGTTCTTCTCTGTCCTCGCACTCGTCAAGAATTACTACAATACACGGGAAATTAGACTCGTAATCGCTATCACTGTAATTCTTAAGTCCCGTGTTATTCTTGCTAGTAAAATTTATTCCGCCCGGCTGCGGGACATATTGCGCAAAAATCTGCACTTCCTGTAAATTCCCGGCCTTGTTCATGAGCTGATAACCTGAAAATAATTCTTCTAAAGTATCGTGCATACTGTCTAATAAATCTATTTCGTTCATTTCGCAAACACTCCTAACTGACGCATAACTTCATGCCGGAGTCTCCCGTCAAAATAGCGGCCTGCTTCCTGTGATAATTCCTGCGTGATTTCTTCATTGCCTATGATTTGCGGAATTGCCGGGCTCATTAAGCGTTTAATATCCCAGCGTCCCCGGCCGACTCGAATATAAGGCAGGTAACGGCCGCCCGACGGAATTAAAAACGCTTTGCCCAAATTCTTTAATCCGCCGTCTTTCTTGACTGCACCGCGTAACTTGCCCTGCCTGCGCCCTAATTTCTGCTTAGCCGGCGAAATCTTATAATCTGCTAAACTCTTACGCGCTCCCCGTGAAATCATAGCCCCTGCGTTTTGTCCCTTTTTCTGAACTGTGATTGCGCGCTTAATTTCTCCTGATTTTGCGTAATATTTCGAGCTCGCGAGCTGGGCAGCCCGTGTCTTCATATGGTCAAGAGTCCGGGCAATGGCTGCGCTTTGTGCTTTGCTGAATGCCTTAGGAATATGGGCGAGTAATTTTTTAGCGCGTTCAACTCCGGCCGAGCCGATTTGAATATTAATCATTAAGTCCCGCTATATCGTTAAAATAATAATTCTTATATGGGCAGTCAAAGCAAATATCATCAGACTTTGAATTAAATAA
>JAFSWW010000058.1 GCA_017444345.1 Synergistaceae bacterium
GGACTTGAGAAAGATTTACATTTTGCAGCGAATAATCAAAAACTGTGAACTGTAAAGCAAATTTACTTGACAAAAATATGCAAATTTAAATATAATCTCATCATGACAGAAGAAAACGACAACGACAGCGACATTTTAAGGCGCAGGATACATTTTAACTTGCTGTATGATTTCTACTCGCCGTTATTGACAGTGAGACAAAGGAAAATTTACGAGACTCTATGTTTCAGCGATTTAACTCTAAGTGAGGCCGCAGAAGTTCTCGGAATAAGCAGACAAGCCGTACATATCCTAGCACGCAAAATAATGGACAAACTTGACGGACTTGAGAAAGATTTACATTTTGCAGCGAATACTCAAAAACTTGAGTCCAGAGTCAAGGAACTAGAGCAGGAAAATAAATCGCTGCGTGAGGAATTATTAATATTAAGAAAGGGGGAAAGATAAATCATGTTTGACACGCTGAAGGAAAAATTATCGGCGGTATTCTCAAAATTAGGCAGCAAGGGCAAATTATCGCCTGAAGATGTTGATAACGCTTTGAGGGAATTGCGAAGATCTTTACTTGAGGCCGATGTTGATTTCAGAGTAGCTAAGGACTTAATCGCAAAAATCCGTGAACGGGCTTTGAGTCTTGAAGTCCTGCAGTCAATCACAGCAAATGAAAGAATTTCCGCGATAGTTTACGAAGAATTAATCTCAATGATGGGCAAAAGCGCGCCGCTGATTATCTCACCTAAGCCCCCGACGGTTATATTAATGGCAGGTCTTCAGGGGTCAGGAAAAACTACAACAACTGTAAAACTTGCAAGATTTCTCAAAGATTCCCATAATCCTTTAGTCGTAGCTTGTGATTTAAGAAGGCCGGCAGCAGTCGAGCAGTTAAGAGTCCTAGCTGAGAACGCAAAAATTTCATTTTATGGCAGCACAAAAGAATCAGACGTGTTAAAAGTTGTGAAAGACGCTGCGAAATTTGCGGAGTCTCACATGAATGACGTTATAATTCTTGACACGGCCGGAAGATTGCATATTGACGACGAATTAATGACGGAACTAAAGAATATTGCTGAAGTAATGCCGCCTCATGAAAAAATTTTAGTTGTCGACTCAATGATGGGTCAAGAAGCTGTCAATTCTGCGAAATCTTTTCACGAACTATTGAATCTCACCGGACTTATTTTAACGAAAATGGACGGAGACGCACGAGGGGGAAGCGCACTCGCTATCAGAGCAGTTACAGGAGTCCCTGTAAAATTTGCAGGAATTGGCGAGAATACTGACGCGCTAGAAATTTTCAGCCCCGAACGAATGGCCGGACGTATTATGGGAATGGGAGATATACAAGGGCTCGTCGAGAAGGTAAAAGCAGCGGGAATCAGTGAAAGTGAGATAAAGACTCCCGGAAAAATGGCCAAGCAATTTAATTTGGAGACTCTATTAACTCAATTTGAGCAGCTAGAAAAATTAGGGCCTCTTGATAAGATTGCGGGAATGATTCCGGGGCTTGATAAGATAAAGAATTTCAGGACTGAAGACGCAGATACAAGTATTTTGCGAAAAAATAAGGCCATTATTCAATCAATGACGCGCGAAGAGAGACTCAATCCTAGAATAATAAAAGGCTCAAGGCGGCGCAGGATTGCAGAAGGGTCGGGAACTTCGGTTCAAATGGTAAATCAACTGCTCGCTCAATATGAACAAATGAAGAAATTATTTAAAAGTTTCTCGTCAGGTTCAGGGGGAGTCAGAAAGCTCAAGTCTTTATTTGGTTTTGGCAGGTAAAAAATTTATTATTAATTGGAGGTGCAATTCTAAGAATGGCGGTAAAGATTCGTTTGTCGCGTCAGGGCAGGAAGAAAGCCCCATTTTATAGACTAGTAGTAGCAGATGAGAGATCACCGAGAGACGGAAAATTTATAGAATTAATCGGTACTTATAATCCCATGACAGATCCAGCGTCTGTGAATATTAACGAAGAGAGGGCTTTACATTGGCTGAAGGAAGGAGCATTACCTTCAGATACGGCGCGCGGGCTTTTAAAGAAGCAGGGAATCTGGGACAAATTCAAGAACAGGGAAGCGTAAAATTTTATTCCCCTGTTATTATTATTACTTATAATTTCATCGTAGACCGCGAATAAAACAGGAGGTGCCACTTTAATGGTCAATTACAAAGAGCTTGTAGAGTTTATCGTCAAACACCTAGTAACGCAGCCTGAGTCAGTCGGCGTTGAA
>JAFSWW010000059.1 GCA_017444345.1 Synergistaceae bacterium
GAATGATTATTGTTGTCTAAATCCATAATACTAACCTACCTTCATTTATACGACTGATTTTATCATATAGAAGGAAAAATAAAAATGCAATTCATCTCACCGCCTATAGAGGCGGGAGACTTCTTGCTAATTTAGGTTAAAGACTGGGCGCAAGAGTTTGACTGAATCAGAAATTTCGGCCTTAAGGACATTAAGCGCGTCCCATTATCCTGCCAGAGTGCAGAAAGAAATCAACACAGCCTGCGAACGTTTCAAGCGCAAGAATAGGCCGTTATCAACTCTTACGTTTAATTACATTGCCGGAGCCCTAGCCAACCAGCAGAGCCGCAAACCCGCCGGAAAGTCAGGCCGCCCCCGTGTGAAGTCTCAAGCAAAATCAATGATGATGACTAGTGAAGAAATAAATTCGCGCAAGAAAATTCCCGATGAAGATTTAGACGCAGAATTTGCAAGACTTGAAGAAATCATGAAATCGCCGGTAAAAGTCGCGCAAAGTCTTAGGAGGTTGTAACAATGAGCGAGAAATTAAAGCCTTGTCCATTTTGCGGGAGTGAACTTGTATCTTACTCAAAAGGCAATGTGAAAGCTCCATTTTATTTTTTCAAATGCTGTAATTCTGAATGCGGAGCAATAGTAAGTTTTGATAACATTCACTGTAATTTTAGGCCTGAACTGGCTATAGAGTTATGGAACACTCGCGCAGAGGTGAAATCATGAGGCAGGAGAATAAATCATGAGTAAAGAATTATTACCATGTCCATTTTGCGGCAATAGTGCCATATTGTATGAATTTGGCGATAATACATATAGTGTGCGATGTGATAGGAGTCATTGCAAAATATCGCCGAGAAGCAATAGATTTGATTCTCTTGATAAAGCAATCGACGCATGGAATACCCGCGCAAATATTCAGGAGGCTTAAATTATGCGATATAAATTATTTTATTCGGGAATTTATATCATGATAGCCCTTAATGAGTACAGAAAAAATAATTATCTTTGTGTGATATTCTGTTTATTAATCGCATTGAGTTATATTCTTAACGAGTTCTTTTAGGAGTGAGAAAAAATGCGCC
Source organism: Synergistaceae bacterium (assembly GCA_017444345.1). Classification (NCBI taxonomy): domain Bacteria; kingdom Thermotogati; phylum Synergistota; class Synergistia; order Synergistales; family Synergistaceae; species Synergistaceae bacterium. The sequence goes on from JAFSWW010000059.1 coordinate 1,077, forward strand.
GGTCTGTAAAAAGTTTTTATGAAGCCTTGAATCGAGTAACGGATTTAATAGAGATAATAATCACGTTTCATCCTCAGGGATTTAATTTATTGCTTGGAGAAGTCAGAGAGCCTACATCGCGCGAGATTCACGAGTTATTGAATGCAGGCCGAAGCAAATTGCCAGATGATTTTGTGCCTACGATGCCTAATTTAGAGACAGAAGCCGAGCGCATAGTTTTTGACCGAGAATATTTTGACAAGTCAGTAGACATGGCAGGAGGCTGGCCTCATATACACTTAGTGTCGCGAGAGTTCAAAGACGCAGATTCCCGTATATGGTCAGTAGTCATGGATCATGTGAAATTTGTCGGGAATTCAGCCTCAAGATACACGTCAAAATTAGGTTATGTCTCAGCGCGGTATAATTTGTCGCCGAACACAGTGATGAAATATCGTCGTGAATTTGCTGTAAAGCTGGCTCATATGATATTAATGCCGCCAAGTGAAGGAGATGATTTTTACTTATTACCCGGATAATGTATAATAACAAACATTCACAAATTTTAATTATTAGGAGGTAGGCAGATGCTCTTAGATAAAAGTTATAAAGTTAGTGCTTTTGGGGACTTCTCTGATATTGATCCTACACAAGAAAATATGGAATACATGTTAGAGCAATTCGGAAAAAGAGGTTTATTACCTTCAATATTCCAAGAGATTGTTACTCCTAATAATAGACTTCCTTTACCTGTACAAAGAATAGCATTAATTTCAAATGATAGTACAAAACAAGTTGTAATTGCGTCTAATCGCGTAGATTTTATTTTACAAGTAAATTCTGATAAAAAATTAAGCGATGAAGAAATAACGAAAATAAATCAAGAAAGTAAAAATATTTTTGCTGATTTATTTAATAAATTTAACAAAAAATCAAATAGGCTTGCTCTTAATACTGAAAGTTTCATAGTAGAACTTGACAATGAAGAACTTAAAAATTTTATGTCGCAATTTAAGAATCCTGTTTCAATATATAACGGTATTTTAGATGAGTGGAATATTCGCATGATGATTAGGCAAGAATGTCGTATACGTGATAAAGCAGAAAATGCTAATATTATTACAGAAATTAGTAGAGGCGAATTTTTAAAAAAAGTTGAAGAATCCATAAAGAATTCGACAGGTTTTTCTGTATTTAATGATATTAATACTGTTGTCTCTAATCAAAAGCGTTTTGATGCTGAGGATTTATATGATTTCAGCATTTATGCTTCAAAACTGTGGCGTAAAATTCTTGATGATATAAATACAAGGTGAAAGTAAATGAAAATCTACTCATTATTAAATAACGTAGAAGAACTTCAAAATAGAATGACATTATTAAATCCTGAAAAGCTTAATATTCTTCCTGCAAGAATATTAAAAATTGATGATGTATTCACTTTTAGCGATTTAGAACAAGGAGTTAGAATAACAGAGCAAAAAAATCTCCCATCAATCATCAATGTAAAGCGCAAAAAAATACTTGAGTCTATGTTTGAACAAGAAATTTACGAGACAGGTATATCTAATGTTTCAGAAAAATATTTTCTTGAATGGTATAAACAAAATCCTAATGAAGCTATGAATAGTCTGGCTCAAGTTTTTTGGGATAATTTTGAATTAAATGGACGTAAGACTAATATTCTGATAGGCGTTTTACATTTGTTGTCTCATCTCGATTATAAACAGGTAAATCCATTAGGGCCTTTGCTTGCTATTTCCGGAACTAATCATAAAAATAATGAAGTAGCAGAATATGCACTAAAATGTTTTGAAAACTGGGACGAAGTTGAGTTAATTCCTAAATTAGAAGCAATGAAATTCCATTCAAAGTGGCTTCAAGAATATGCTAATGAAATAATATCAGAGCTAAAGGAGCTAAGAAATGTCATTACTTGTGAGAAAAATAGCTAGAGGAAAATGGCCCGATGAATGTATTTGCCCGCTTGAACAATTAAGAGCAGACGCTATTTCTGATTTACGTACTAGTGGAGACACATTATCAGTTTGGAAAATTGATAATATTAATGATATGGATACTGCTGTTCTTGCATTATCAGCATCATCAAAAACTGAAAAAATAGAAAATATTAGTGTAGTTTGGATGGATGAGGAAGACCTAAAAAATAAGAAAATAAATTTAGATTGTTCACAAAAAGGAGATACTGTAGTTATAGATTTACAGGATAAACACGTAAATTTAGTAAGATTAAATTATTCATTTCTAGGGATTGTTGCTTCGTTAATTATGCAAAAATTGAAACAGGATAACTTTAGGAGATTTACTAAATCGCAAGTGGAAAAATTATTAGTGCAAGCATATAAAGCTAACAGAATTCCTCAGGAAGCATGTAGCGAAAAACTTTTCCAAACATTACAAGAATTATCTAAAAATAAGTAATAATTCAGTATAATAAATATTATTACCGAAAAACAAGCCTGAAAGCACCTAGCTTTAGCATAATTTAATAATGCAAAATTCTCAATGTGATATTAACGTTGATTATAACGTGTATTGAAATTCAAAAAATGCGCTAAAATATTATCATTGCGAACGATTATACAAGAAGGGCGGCCGACGCTCTTTTTTTATGCGCAAAATTTTTACTAGGAGAGATTACTATGACATTATTAGGCGGATGGAATTTGGACGAAGTGAAAGGCTGTAATTTGCCTCAGAAGGTACAGACTGACTTCACAGCAGTAACGAGCGGCATTGTCGGAGCAGAATACGAGCCAATAGCATATTTAGGCAGTCAAGTAGCAAACGGCACAAATTATAGAATTCTCGCACTGCAAACATCAATAATCGCGAACCCGGAGAAAAAATTTGTCAGAATGATAATCAACGAAGCACCGGACGGCTCTGTAAGACTTGTATCAATTAGCGGTCTTGCATTATAAAATTTTGTGATTATTTTTCCATAGAGAGGTGAGACAATGCAAATAGAGTATTTACCGGCGAACACGCTCAAGCCCTACGAGAATAACCCGCGCATTCATTCGGACAAGCAAATAAAAAAATTGATGTCCAGCATTCAAGAATACGGAATAGTTTTGCCCGTTTTAGTTGACTCAAATAATATAATAATCGCAGGCCACGCAATAGTAACGTCAGCACAAAATCTTGAAATTTCCGAAATTCCCTGTGTAAGAGCCTCACACTTAAACGAAGCACAGACTCGGGCATATATTCTCGCAGATAATCGCCTAGCAGAGGATTCAGAATGGGACAAGAATTTGCTAAAATCTGAAATGTTGCGCCTGCGTGATAATTTCGGCCTTGAACTTGAATATACAGGCTTTGAATCGCGAGAGATTTTGCGTTTGAGAATGGACATAGCTGACACTCCGAAAAATGAGGACTCAACGCCGGAACTTGAAAATTTTGCAGTCTCGCAGCTCGGTGATATATGGCTGTTAGGTGAAAATAGAATAATTTGCGGTAGTTGCACTGATTTTGACACGGTCAATAAATTATTAGCAGGTGAGAAGCCTCACATAATGATAACCGATCCGCCCTATGGAGTAAATTATAATCCCCAGTGGCGCAATCAAGTACACAATGCCCATGTTGTAAGAAGCGGCCGAGTTTTGAATGACGACATAGACGACTGGCGGGACGCATGGAAATTATTTCAGGGCGATGTAGCGTATATATGGCATGCCTCACTTCACGGCGAGACAGTTGCAGAGAGTTTGAGAGCTTGCGGATTTGCAATTCGTTCACAGATAATATGGGCTAAACCTAAATTTGCGCTGTCAAGAGGCGATTATCACTGGCAGCACGAATGTTGTTTGTATGCATTGCGCGATGACGAGAAAGAATGCCCCGAAATTCCGGGATATTGTCCGGGCTATGATTCATGCTGGTACGCAATTCGGGAGGGGGCAAAGAGTCATTGGCAGGGAAGCCGGAGCGAGTCAACATTATGGGAGATTGCCTTCAACGAGGACACAACGACGACTCACGGAACGCAAAAGCCTATAGAGTGTATGCGCCGTCCAATGCTGAATAATTCAGATATAAACGAGATAATTTACGAGCCTTTTTCGGGGAGCGGGACAACTATAATAGCAGCCGAGTCATGTCGTAGACGCTGTTATGCAATAGAATTAAATCCTGAATACGTTGATATGGCTGTTAAACGCTGGCAGGAGTACACGGGCCGAAGCGCGATTTTAGAAGGCACAGAACACAGTTTTGACGAGATAGTCAGATTGCATGTGAGTGCTGATGCCTGATAACAGCGGGTTAATTCCCAAAGAAACAATAGCGAGATTATTTAATATCAGTGAACGCCGAGTTGAACAATTAGCACACAAGAAAATAATTCCCAAAGTCGGGCGTGGAGTATTTGATTTAGGGCCGACAGTGAATGCTTATATCAGATATTTGCAGGGATTATGTGCCGGAGCAATGAACAGCGATGAACCCTCAGAACTTGATAAAAGATTATTAGAGGCGAAAGTTTTAGAGCGCGAGTCAAAAGCCCGTCAAGCTAAATACAGAGCCGACGCAATGGAGCAGAGAATCAAATATAAAAATTTGCCTGAAAAATTAATATCGCGTTTGAGATCCCGAATCCAAGACCGAGAAATAATTGCATTAATCGAGAGTGAATTGCGTGCGATAATTGGCGGTGATAGCTCATGACGAACAAGACTACACAGCCGATTCGTAGTCAGTCCGATAGAGATGCTTTATCAAATTATTTCTGGAATCATAATTTGAGAGATTATGCATTTTTTCAATTTGGGATTGCAACAGGCCGTAGGATTTCTGATTTAGTCAGGCTCAACGTTAGGGATGTCGCCTATATTGACCGCAAAGGACATTTTCGCATTAGAGAACGTTTTGAAGTCCGAGAGAAGAAGACCGGAAAATTTATAAATATCATGTTGCATCCATCAGCAAGACGGGCTCTGAATAAGTATCTCAGGCGGCGAAGGGTAAAATCTGAGTCTCTAGGGGCTGTGTTAAATGAACCATTATTTAAGTCCCGCAAAAGTGGCCGGGATGGTCAATATCGTATCAGGGAACAGCAGGCATGGCGAGTATTAAATAATGCAGCTCGTGCGTGCGGTCTGACATATAAAATTGGTACACATTCATTGCGAAAAACTTTCGGATATATTCTTTATCAGAGCGGTCAAAGCATAGAGTTAATCCAGAAATTTTTAAATCATTCGAGCCCTGCTATAACTCTTGCGTATATTGGAATTACTCAGGACGACATGGACGAGGCAATTTTGAGCATGAATATTTAGTGAAGTTAAGGAGAATTACAATGGCAAGCATATCTATAGAACTTATGACAACCGATAAAACTCAAAACGGGGCATCTTATGGACACTTTGAAATTAAGATTTTTGCTGGTCTTGACGAGGACATAAACAGCGTCTTTAAAGAAACTCGGGAGCGCGTGCAATGTTCACTCCAGAGTATACCGCCGGAAAAACGTTATCAAAAAATGCCTGTTGAATTTTTATAACTACAACACATTTGCGATGTCGCGTTTAGTTGCGGGGGCTTTTATGATGACAGCGTTAAAAGTCTTGTCTTGTGATAAGTTGTGGATTTCAGCAAGACCTTCTGTCAAAAGGTTGCCCTGAATTTCGTTAAAAACGTCAACATCAGACTCTTTATATATGCTTAACAGTTTGGAGTATGTGCTTTTTTCATTTTCATTAATAGAAGACGGTAATTTTATTATTGAATATAAGTCATCTCCGATTTTTACGACGAAAACGTCAAAATTAACAGCAATAACAGTGCCACGCATAATAATCACTTCCTTTCAGAAAAATTAAGATGAGAAAAGTTTAACAGATGTGCGAAATGAAATTTCTCGAATTTTGTCGATTAGGGGGAAGTAGTTATTTCATGAGTTGTGCAATCATCGCTATTGACGCGAAAAAATGAATGCTAGGTAGTGTCGTCAAATAAGAATTTGAAGCCAGAGAATCAGGCAGGCTATCTGTACCGATGCCATATATGAGGAGGCCTTTTTAGCATATCTGGTTGCTATTCCTCGCCACCGCTTCAATTTCAAAAATGTATTCTC
>JAFSWW010000060.1 GCA_017444345.1 Synergistaceae bacterium
GAAGAAATTGCTTACTTAAACGGGTGGATTAACCGCGACGAAATTATGAAAGTTTATGAAGTCCTGCGCAAAAATCAATACGGGCAATATTTGAAGGATATTCTTGACGGCAAATATATAGATACTCATTAAAGATTTTGATTTTCACTATTCTACTCGTCTGCGAAGCAGGCGGGTGGGCGGGTGGGAGTAGAATAAAGCGTGATTTTGACAATAAGGAGGTAATATTAATTGCAGAAAATTTTTATAACCGGGGCAAATGGGCAGCTAGGGCGCGATTTAGTTCATGAGCTTACTTCACGGGGAGTCTCTTGTATTGCGTCCGATATTCAAGAAAGTTTTTCAGGCTCTGAGTCCTGCGAATATGTGAAACTCGATATTACGAATTATAATGACGTTGAGAAAGTATTAAAAATTGTCCGTCCTGATAGAATAATTCATTGTGCTGCGTGGACTGCTGTAGACTTGGCCGAAGATGAGAATAATAAATCTAAAGTTTTCGCAATAAACGTAACAGGAACGGAAAATCTTGCGCGCCTATGTTCAGAATTAAATATTATAATGACTTATATCAGCACTGATTATGTTTTCAACGGTGAGGGCGTAAGAGCGTGGCAGCCTGATGACGAAGATTTTAACCCATTAAATTATTACGGATTCACGAAATTAGAAGGAGAATTTGCCGTTAAAAAATTTTTGCGTGATTTCTTTATAGTTCGTATAGCGTGGGCATTTGGTAAGAGCGGCAATAATTTTGTCAAGACAATGCTAAAACTTTCAGAGAATCATAATACTTTAAGAGTCGTAAATGATCAGATAGGGACTCCGACTTACACGCCGGATCTAGCAAGATTACTAGCTGATATTAACGAGACAAATAAATTCGGGATCTATCACGCAACTAATGAAGGCGGCTTTATCAGCTGGTATGATTTCGCATGTGAAATTTTCAAGCAGGCCGGCAAAAATATAAACGTGATTCCTGTAACGACTCTTGAATATGGACTCTCAAAGGCAAAACGCCCATATAATTCGCGGCTCGATAAGCATAAATTAAAGGATTCAGGCTTTGAATTATTACCGGATTGGCGCGACGCTTTAAGGAGGTATTTGTTAATTAATGCAAATTAGTGTAAATTATAATATTAACGGTATAGAGGGACTCTGCGTGATAACTCCTAAAGTACACGGGGATTTGCGGGGGTATTTTACTGAAACATATAATTTAAACGATATGAAAGAGGCCGGCTTTAATATAAATTTCGTGCAGGACAATCAAAGCAGCAGCACTAAAGGAGTTTTGCGGGGTCTTCACTATCAAATTAAATTCCCTCAATGTAAGCTAGTTAGAGTTATTAGCGGTTCAGTTTTTGATGTAGCTGTTGACTTGCGCAAAAATAGCAAGACTTTCGGCAAATATTACGGTCTCGAACTCTCGAGCGAAAATCACAAGCAAATTTTAATTCCGAGAGGTTTTGCACACGGCTTTATTGTATTATCTGACACAGCAGAATTCTTTTACAAGTGCGATGACTTCTATCACCCTAACGACGAGGGCGGAATAATTTATAATGACCCTGATATTAATATAGCTTGGCCGAAATTAGACACGGATTTAATACTATCTGATAAAGATACAAATTTGCCGCTGCTGAGGGAGGTATTATCATGAAAATTTTAATCACAGGCGGCGCGGGATTTATCGGAAGCAACTTTATATTTCACATGTTAGACGCTCACCCTGATTATGAAATTATCTGCGTTGATAAATTGACTTATGCAGGAAATATTAACACTCTTAAAAATTTAATAGCCAGCGAGAGAATAAATTTTTTCAGGCTTGATATTTGCGACCGGGAGAGAATTTATAATTTATTCGAGTCAGAACGCCCGGACATAGTTGTAAATTTTGCCGCTGAGTCTCACGTTGACAGATCTATTGAATCGCCGGGAATTTTTTTATTTACGAATACGCTCGGCACTGGAGTCTTACTTGACGCGAGTCTTAAATTCGGGGTCAAACGCTTTCACCAAGTCAGCACCGATGAAGTTTACGGGGATTTGCCGCTTGATAGACCTGATTTATTTTTTTCCGAGAACTCGCCGATAAAAACATCATCGCCCTATTCAGCATCAAAGGCCGGAGCTGATTTATTGACTCTCTCATATCACAGGACATTTAATTTGCCGGTGAGTATTAGCCGCTGCTCAAATAATTACGGGCCCTATCACTTCCCGGAAAAATTAATCCCACTCATGATAATAAATGCTTTACACGATAAAGATTTGCCGGTTTATGGTCAGGGTATAAACGTAAGGGACTGGCTATTTGTTAGGGATCATTGCCGGGCGATTGATTTAATAATTCATGATGAAGGCTCAAACGGTGAGATTTACAATATCGGCGGACATAATGAAATGCGAAATATTGATATAGTCAAGCTGATTTGCAAAGAGTTAAACAAGCCTGAAAGTTTGATTAAATTCGTAACTGACAGAAAGGGGCATGATTTAAGATACGCTATTAACCCCGAAAAAATTTATTTGCGGCTCGGTTGGCTGCCTGAGACAAGTTTTAACGAGGGAATAAAGCGAACTATAAAATGGTATCTCGAAAATAAATCATGGTGGGAGCCGTTGATTAAGTCATAATGTGAGGGGGCAGCTCTTCCCCCTTTGTTTATTAAAATTTATTCCCCGCCGCGTGCCTGATTCCTCCCACCCGCCCGCCCTATAACGAGATTC
>JAFSWW010000061.1 GCA_017444345.1 Synergistaceae bacterium
CCTCTTCAAGTCGCAGACGGGCTACCTTTTGGCGAAAAATTTTTTCATAATGTTTGCTCATCTAAAATATCTCCTTCTATACCTTCTAGGATTATATTTTATTTAGCCGTTCTTGTTACAACTTTACTTTATCACAACATAATAATAACGACTCTGATATTTGCGACTGTAATATCAAATAATTTTACAGCAAGTGCAATAAATGATCTCGGATTTCTCTCTATGAGCCTGCGTGCCTGCGTTGTGTTCATGCCTTTGACTTGTGCGTTATGGCTGAAAAAAAGAATCTCGCGGAAATTTATACTTGTCTCGATTATATTATCGCCTTTAGTTGCAATTCTGGGAGCATTATTTAAATTCCCGTTTGAGCCTTTATATCTCGGTATGAGTATTTCTATAATTTGCTGTGTGATTGGCGCGGTTTTGGTATAATATAGCGAAAATTTTTTATTTTTATATATAAATTTTATGAAGGAGAGTGTAATTTTCCATGCAAGGCATAATGGATCAAATTATGTATTACAACGGAATAGTCAACAGTTTTGTCTGGGGGGCACCCGTTTTAATATTGCTTGTCGGTACAGGCGTTTATTTGACGTTATTGCTTGGTCTGCCTCAATTCCGTTATTTTTTCGCGGCACTATCTGAAGTCTTCAGTTTCAGGAAAAAATCCGGCGAGGATAAATCAATCTCATCATTTGCGGCTATGGCTACGGCAATGGCGGCAACGGTCGGAACAGGTAATGTCGCGGGAGTTGCTACGGCTTTACACTTAGGAGGCCCTGGCGCGATGGTCTGGATGTTGATTTCTGCAATTTTCGGTATGTGTACGAAATTTTCAGAAGTTACTCTTGCTGTGCATTATAGACAGAAGGATGCTCACGGGGACTGGCGCGGAGGCACAATGTATATACTTGACAAGGGCGTTCGTGAAGTCATGGGCGGCGGACTCGGCGTAGTTGTAGGCAAATTATTAGCGATCTTGTTTGCAATTTTCGCATTCTTGGCCTCATTTGGAATCGGTGCGGCTACTCAGGCAAATTCAGCGGCAGAAGCTATCTCAATGGGCTGGGGAGTAGATCATCTTTATACGGGTATAGCTATGGCCATTCTTGTTGCGCTTGTAATAATCGGCGGCTTGAAGAGTCTTTCAACTGTTACTACTTTAATAGTTCCCTTTATGGCTATATTTTATATTGCCGGTTCTGTCTTTGTGCTTGTTACTAACGCTGAAGCAATCCCCGGCGCGATCTCTAATGCACTTCACTTAGCATTCAATAATCCTGCTGAGACTTTACCCGGAGCTTTGGCCGGCTGGTGCGTAAAAGAAGCTGTACAAAGAGGTATAGCAAGAGGCGTTTTCTCAAATGAAGCTGGTATGGGATCTGCTCCTATGGTACACGCTACGGCAAGTGTTGAACACCCAGTACAACAGGGCTTTTACGGAATATTTGAAGTCTTCATGGATACGATTGTAATTTGTATGATGACAGCACTTGTTATTATGTCAACGGGGACTCTCACAGGTTCACCGGAATTAACGGGCGCGCAGTTAACGTTAAAAGCATTTGAGTCAGCACTCGGAGCACCCGGCAAATATATTTTATCGGTCGGCTTGTTATTATTTGCATTTACTACGATTTTAGGCTGGTACTGGTACGCAGAGACGGTAGTAACTTATTTATTCGGCGTATGGTGCAAGCCCATAATGAAAATTTTATGGATCGCTATGGTCTTAATCGGTTCAGCTGGTGCGCAGTTTATCGGCTCAGAAGGAAATCAATTCTTGAATAATATCTGGGACATTTCCGACACGTTAAACGGGCTTATGGCATTGCCGAACTTGATAGGCCTGCTAATTCTTTCAGTAACGTTAAAGCGCATTGTCGACGATTACGAGGAAAAATTTGGCGTGCCGGATGATAAATATTTGACTCCGTCTCATAAAGTCTTAATCGCAAAGGCTGAATATATAGTAATAGGCGTTATCGGAGTAGTTGCAAGCATGGTTGCATTCTTTGGACATGCAAATATTTTCGGAACAATAGCGATTTTACTCGGACTTCTTTCGGCATATAAGCGTCAGACTCTATTAGGCTTTATTTCTGTAGTACTCGGCATTGTAGCAGTCGCACTATAATATTTAGAAATTTCTGGCCTCCTGATTTTGTCGGGAGGTCTTTTTTTGTGAGTCAATATATAATTATAAGCATAATAAAAGGGGGAATTTAAAGCATGATTTATCCGTATATGACTCTTAATGATGACACGGAAATAACGCACTCTGAAATGAAAGAAGACGGACGCGTTAAAGTTTATATCGAGACTCCGGACGTGAAAGACGGTTTTCACAGTGTAATTTGCTGGCTGCCCGGTTATGAATGGGAAGATGTGAACGGATATTCGGACTCAGAAATGAAATATTTTAAGCAATTAATCAGGAAAAATGCACATAATATTATAGAATTCTCACAAACAGGGGGAGTATTATGTGCCGCAAGTTCTTAGAATTGGCTCATATATAATATATTTCTGGTCAAATGAAAATAACCCGCTTGAACCTATTCACGTCCATATTGCGGAAGGCCAGCCCTATGCAAACGCGACAAAATTATGGATAACAAGTACAGGCAAAATTCTTATATGTCATAATAATTCTATGATTTCTGAAAAAATTTTGCGCAAAATTATTCGTATCTTGGAAGCTAACCGCGATGAAATTATTAATGCATGGCTTGAAAGATTTGGCGAAATAAAATATTTTTGCTAGTATTTTTCGTATATATTAGTCAAGAAGCAATCTTACTTAATGAATCATATAAAATCTATGCTAATATTATCGCGTGAATCATTACATAATAAATTAATAAATATAAATATTTAATGAAGGGAGAAATTTTTTAATGGCACTCTTAAATTATGACGTGCTGGCCAAGTCAGGCTATAAGGGCTATATTTTGCGCGACGCTCCGGAGAAGATTATGCAGTTCGGAGAAGGGAATTTTTTGCGTGCATTCGTTGATTATTTCTTTGACGTTGCTAATGAGAAAGCTAATTTTAACGGGAAGGCCGTATTAGTTCAGCCTATTGCTTCGGGACTCTCTGACATGATTAATAATCAAGAGGGGCTCTATACTCTTTATTTACGAGGCAGCGAGAAGGGACAAAAGATTGACTATAAGCGCGTAATTTCGTCATGCAGCCGGGCACTTAACCCCTATGCTCCTGAAGGCTGGGATAAAGTTTTAGAACTCGCAAAGAGTCCGGATCTTGAAATCGTAGTCAGCAACACAACAGAGGCCGGAATAGTTTACGATGACTCATGCAAATTCGATGATGTACCGCCGTCTAGCTTCCCCGCGAAATTGACCCGTGTTTTATTCGAGCGTTATAAGGCCGGTTTAAATGGTCTTGTTATTCTCAGCTGTGAATTAATCGACAACAACGGCAAGGAGTTATTATCATGCGTCAATAAATATATTGATTCATGGAAGTTAGAGTCAGCCTTTAAAGACTGGGTAAACAATAAAAATATTTTCTGCTCGACACTCGTTGACAGAATAGTCCCCGGCAGAATCCGCGACCCTAAAGAACTCGAAGCACTCAACAAAGCTAACGGCTATGAAGATAATTTACTTGATGTCGGAGAAGTTTTCGGAGTCTGGGTTATCGAAGGCCCCGCAGAACTTGAAAGTAAATTACCATTCAAGAAAGCCGGAGTCCCCGTTCATGTCGTACCCGATGTTACGCCGTATAAAAAACGCAAAGTAAGAATTCTTAACGGTGCTCATACTGGATTCGTTCCCGGAGCTTATCTCGCCGGCTTTGACATTGTCCGTGATTGTATGCATAACGAGACTATTAAATCATTCATGAATAAAATGCTCTATGATGAGATTATCCCGACATTGCCGCTTGACAAGAAAGATTTAAACGATTTCGCCGAGGCCGTTGCAGACAGATTTAATAATCCGTTCGTGAATCATGAATTAATGAGCATTACCCTTAACTCTACATCAAAGTGGCGCGCCCGTAATCTGCCCAGCATGTTAGAGTACATTGAGGAAAAGAAAGCATTACCCCCGTGCTTAACTATGAGTCTTGCTGCTTATATCGCGTTTTACTCGAATAATATTCAGGAACTCAACGATAAGGGGCTCGTTTGCAAGCGCGAGAAGAATTCTTACACAGTCAGTGATGACAGGTGGGCACTTGAATTTTTCTTTGCACATAAGGACGACTCACCCGAGAAATTAGTAAATGCCGTGTTAAGCAATGAGTCAATGTGGGGTCAGGACTTAACGAAAATTGCGGGACTTGAGCAGGCAGTTATTAACGATCTCAAGAAAATCCGCACCGATGGAGCAGAGGCAGCATTTAAAAGCGTGTTATAATTCATAAATTTTTCACGTGTAATTATATAATTATCCGCAGGAGGTGTTATTGTTATTATGAAAATCTTAAAATTTGCATTAATTCTCGTGTTATTATTTCAGTCAATGGCATTTGCTGCGGATTCAATTTCTGTTATAAATAGTTTCGCCTTCAATGCCGCTAAAATTATAGTCGAGTCAAATAATAATTTTTTCTTCTCGCCTTACAGCATAATAAACGCGTTCGGAATGTTATACGCGGGGGCAAATGGCAGCACAGCAAGTGAGATCGAGAATGCGCTAAACTTTTCGCCGGAATTTCACAAAAATTTTAGACTCATAGCAGAAAATATTGACTCAGAAATTTTTAAATCAGCTAATAGAATCTGGATTCAGGAAAATTTAAATCTCAATCAGGAATATATAAATTCATTATCTGAATATTATTCGGGTTCAGTGTATCAGCTTGATTTTGCAAAGAGTCTTGACTCATCACGCAAATTTATTAATAGCTGGGTCAGCAGTCAAACTAACGGCCGAATCAGAAATTTACTGCAAAGGCTTTCACCTGATACTCTCATGATCTTAACAAATGCAGTATATTTTAATGCTAAGTGGCTTGATCCTTTTGACAGCAAATTAACGAGCATGAAACCTTTTCACGTTCCCGGCATGAGACACTTTAATGTTCCAATGATGCAAAAACTTGCTAAATTTCAATACGGTGAGATTAACAACATGAAAATTATCAGGCTCCCATATAAGAACGGGAATATCTCAATGCTTGTAATTTTGCCTGAAGATAATAAAACGGGACTTGAGAGCTTAAATCATGCAATTCTAGCTAATATGATTAAGAACATGGAAAATTTTCGCGTTGATCTATGGCTGCCAAAGTTCAAGACGGAAAATAATTTCAACCTCAATGACTTATTTATGAGGCTCGGCATAAAAATTGCTTTCTCAAATAATGCTGACTTTTCCGGAATAACTAAAGACGAGCGACTCAAAATTGACTCTATAATCCATAAAACTTTTATAGAAGTCGACGAGAAGAAAACAGAAGCCGCCGCAGCAACTGCTATAACAATGGTACGAGCTACAGCATTTCAACCCGATGACCCTAAAATATTTCACGCCGATAAGCCATTTTTATATTTCATAATTGATAATGAGACGGGCGTAATTTTATTTATGGGTAGACAGACATTTAAGAATTAATAATAATATCTCTCTTGAGTACGCAAATTTATTCATATTCAAGAGAGATTTTTTTTGCGGTTTATTATTTCAATTCGAGCGAGTTCAGAATATCAAGTAATATATCATTGCTTTCATTTATCGCACTGACAGCCGTAAATATATAAAAATTTTCGTCCCCTATAGTCATAGCGTGGCTGTTTCCGTCATTGAACGAAAAAAAGTAATTGCCTTCTCCGTCCGTTTCAGGTTGACTGCCTCCCAAATCTTTCGCGTATTTCTCGGCGATTTCTTTAACTGTGAGTCCCCCCGTATTTCCTGAAGTCATAGCGAGCGCGCCCGGTGTATTATTGCCTTCTTCAGGGACTATAGCAATTATAGACGTTCCATTTTCTAATATTTTTTCTGAGACCGCCCAGTCATCGGGAATATTTAACGAAAAATATTTAAACTCGTGAATATCTGCCAGTGCGCTAGAACTCATACACGCAATTATTAATAAACTCGTTATAAATCGTCTCATTTTGCCGCTCCTGTTATATTATTTTTCTTGTGAATATCAATCAAATTTAATCTTAATGCATTAGTAACTACGCAGAAACTTGATAAACTCATTGCAGCAGCTCCGAACATGGGATCTAATTTCAAGCCCCAGAGTCCAGCAGCTAAGGGAATCCCTATCACGTTATAAATAAATGCCCAGAATAAATTTTGATGTATATTTCTCAACGTAGCACGACTCAATTTTACAGCAGCAGGAACGTCAAGAAGGCTGCTTTTCATTAATACAACGTCGGCAGCGTCTATTGCTATATCTGTGCCGGCTCCGATTGCTATTCCTATATCTGCTCGAGTCAAGGCCGGTGCGTCATTGATTCCGTCCCCTGTCATTGCTACATTGCCAGATCCCTGAAGCTCTCTTATTACGCTTTCCTTCCCGTCTGGCATTACTCCCGCAATTACTTCATTGACTCCCGCCTGAAGTCCTATAGCCTGCGCCGTCTTCTCGTTGTCGCCTGTCAACATTACGACTCTGATTCCCATAGATTGCAGATCTTGTATAGCCTCGTTACTGTCAGGTTTTATTGTGTCAGCTACGGCAATAATTCCCAGCAATTTATTATCCTGCATAAACATTAAAGGAGTCTTGCCGTTTTCTGCGAGTTCTCCGGCTTTGTTAATATATTTTTCTTGAATATCAAATTTTGCTGTAATAAATCTAACACTGCCGCCCGTTAATTGAGATCCACCCGGTAAAACTGCGCTGACTCCGTTGCCCGGTAATGCTTGAAATTTTTCGACTTCATAGGGAACTATATTTTTTGAGCGTGCAAATTCTGTAACGGCCTTTGCTAATGGATGCTCGCTCTTATTTTCAAGTGAATATGCAATCATTAATAAATATTTCTCGTTCTCAATCGGTATTATATCAGTTACTTTAGGTTCGCCGCTTGTAATTGTCCCGGTCTTGTCAAATACAGCAATTTTCATTTTGCCGGTCTGTTCGAGTGACTCAGCAGTCTTGAATAATATGCCATTTTTCGCGCCGATTCCATTTCCTACCATTATTGCAACTGGAGTAGCAAGTCCGAGCGCACAAGGGCAGCTAATTACTAATACGGCAATTCCATAAGATAAAGCATCACCGAAATTTTTGCCCGTCATAAGCCAGCCTATAACAGTTATAATCGCAATTATTATTACAGCAGGAACGAATACTCCGCAAACTTTATCGGCAATTTTCGCGACTGGTGCCTTAGTTGCTGAAGCGTCACTTACCATTTTTATAATTTGTGAAAGTGTAGTATCTTGGCCGACCCGTGTAGCCTCGCATTTAATAAAACCTGATTGATTTATAGTTGCTGCTGAAACAGTGTCGCCCGGTGCCTTATCAACTGGTATACTTTCGCCGGTTAAAGCTGACTCGTTAATTGCGCTTATTCCCTCGATTATAACGCCATCGACTGGGATATTTTCGCCCGGTCTGACAAGAAATATCATACCTCGCTGAACTTGTTCAATAGGGACTGTAATTTCCTGATTATTGCGCAAAATAGTTGCAGTTTTGGGAGCGAGTTTCATTAAAGATTTTAGCGCGTCTGTAGTTCGGCCCTTAGATTTTGACTCTAACATTTTGCCGACTGTTATAAGAGTTAGAATCATTCCCGCTGATTCAAAATAGAAATCGCTGATTTTATAGATTGAGCCGCGAGTCATTGCAAACAAGACAAATATACTCCATGTGAACGACGCAAATGATCCCATAGCTACAAGAGTATCCATGTTAGGCGCAAAATGTATTAACGAGCTGAATCCCGAAATAAAAAATTTCTGATTAATTATCATGATTATCCCGGCCAGTATTAATTGAGCGAGTCCGATTGCGATATTATTTCCTGCAAAAAATTCCGGTAATGGCAGCTTTATCATTTGTCCCATTGAGAAATATATTAACACAGCAAGAAATATTAACGAAAAAATTAATCTTCGCTTCAAAATCGGAGTCTCTCTGTCAATTAACGAGTCTTCACTGTTATTATTATTTTGCGTGCTGATTTCCGGAGCGTTTAAGCTGGCACCGTAACCGGCTTTCTCGATTGCTGCAATAATTTCAGAAGGTTTTGCACTGCCCTCGACAATCATGGAATTTGTTAATAAACTCACTGAACACGAAGTAATGCCGGGTAATTTCTTTACTACCCTTTCGACTCTCGCTGAACATGCCGCGCAAGACATTCCAGTTATATTATAGTGTTTGGACATGTAATTATTCACACCTTTTTTGCTTTTATTATATATGCTCGTGCAAGTGATATAAAAAAATCTCCGGCTCGTGAAAACCGGAGAAGTGAAAAAGGGTTGATTATGATATAAATTAATTATTTTGCAGGCACGGCGTAATCTTTCGTCAAGACGACTCCGACCTGTTTAGCATCTTCATAAGGATCCGAGAAATCAGTAAACATCTTTCTTTCTTCATTTACGGTAATTCCTGCGCAAATCATGTCTACTTTTCCGCTGTTTACTGCTGCGAATAATGAGTCAAACGGGTAGGCAATTATAACAAGTTCCTTGTCAAGAATTCCCGCGATAAGTGCGCACATTTCTATATCGATTCCAGTATAACCGTCGCCGACTTTAATATCATATGGAGGGAAGCCCGACTCAGTGCCGACGATTAATTTTCCGCCTTTAGCTCCGACGTGTAAATCAATATCTTCAGGCTTTGTAGACATGGGATCTTCTTTGTACTTGAGCATAATTTTTTCAAGCTGGCCGTTTGCTTTAATTTGTGCGAGTGCTTTATTTACCTGCTCGACTAATTCTTTATTGCCCTGCTTAAATCCTATTGCGTACTGCTCAACCGTCAAAGCGTCCGGCAAAATTGTGAGTGTTTCAGGGTCATTTTTCTTGAATTGTAACGCCGGAGCCTCGTCCATTATCGCGCAGTCTATTTTACCGACTTTCAAAGCCTGAATTACGTCCGTTGCTTTCTCGTATGTAACAAGCTGCTTAGATGATTTATCACCTAACATTTTTTTAGCGATTCCCTCTGCTATTGTGCCTCTCTGGGTGCCTATTTTGTAATTTACAAACTGGTCGGGCTTAGAAATATTTAAACCTTCAGCAAAGCACACACCAGCACTTAACGCAAGAATCATAATGACTGCTAATAACTTTTTCATTGTATAAATACCTCCATCAATAAAAAAATTTGTTTAATTCAACGCGAGATATTATACACGAAATTTGCGAAAAGTAAAATTTTTTCATGAATTTATTTTTACAGTAAACTTTTATAAATTTTTATTCACTCAAGAGCGCGATAATTTTTGCAGAGATTTATATATTATGAGCATATAACTTTTTTGCTAATTTTTGCGTGTAACAACAAATCAGCGCACAAAATCATTTAGTGAGTCCCCCGCGCCGCCCTGCTTCCTCCCACCCGCCCGCCCAAGAACGAGATTCCACGCCGCAAAGGATTTAATAATTTATATCAGCACTCAAAATATTTACAGGGCTATGTGCTTTCATGAGAGTCAAAGAATCTGCGACCTGTTTTGAAGTGTTAATCATAACTTGCAAGACCTCGAAATTGGTAAATTTTTTCATGAAATCAAACGCTCTGCATAAAGTCTCAAGAGTCACGCACTCAATAACGAGTCTAAATTTATGATTCATGCTAGAAATATATTCAAGAATTCCCGTTAATTCGCCGTCATTGCCGCCTATAAAAATATGACTGGGATTCGGTAAAGATTTTATTATGTTTATTGCCCGCCCCTCGTGAATGTTTATATTATGAACGTGAAATTTTTTAGCATTGCTTGAAATTAATTTTATTGCGTCGGGTTTGCATTCTATTGAGTGAATTTCGCTGAAAATAAATTCTTGAGCTGCTGAAACGCTTATACTTCCCGAACCTGCACCGATGTCCCATAAAATAGAGTCCTGATTTAGTGCTAACTTATCAAGAATTACAGCGCGTATATTCTCATTTGTGATGTGAACGCCGGGCTCTCTCAAAAAATTTTTATCACTTGGCCGGATATATTCATAAATATTATTATTGCGAATTAACACTATTGCGGGCTGGGAGAATTTATTATTAATAAACTCGCTGGGAATTCCTGAAAAAATTTTTTCGTCAAGAGTGCCTAATCTCTCGCCTATGAATATATCAATATAATCAAAATCAGCTAGATTCTTGCAAGCCCATTCGGGAGAAATTATATCATCACAAAATAAAATATTTATTCTATTGCGTTCTATAATATTCAGGAATTTATATAATTTCAAGTCCCGGCCGTGTCCTGATAAAATTTTCGAGTCCTGCCATGATTCGCGGGCATGGGCACATATTGATTGAAGCGAACTTATACCGGGAATCACTCTAAAATCCGCAAATTTCTTTTTCACGAGCGATAATAAACTATACAGTCCCGGATCTCCTGAAACAAGAATTAATTTATTGCCCTGTTCAGATTCTATTATATTAAAAGCTGAGTCAAAATCTTTCAGAGCTATAAATTTTTTATTAACTGGGACTAAATATTTAAATCTTTCATGAGCTATTATAATATCTGACTCGTTTATTGCGTCTCTGACTGAATTAATAATTTCTCCTGTACCTGCTCCGGCTATAGTAAGCACTTATAACAATCTCCCGTCATTGTCTATAAAATAAGCGTCGACTTTAAATTTATTATTTACCCGCGACTCACATTTTTGCTTTATAATTTCTGCTAAATTCTGCCAGACTCTATTATAACCCGTCTCACTAATTATATTTATGGCCTCATTAGTCGTGTTGCTGTGATAGACTCGCGAGATTATTTCTTGACTGGCTCCCATTAAAGCTAAATGAGTGCATAGAGATTCGAGTCTCCCGTCCGAGATTTTATTATGAGTGTTAAATGAACCTGCGGCAACTTTAAGCAATTTCCCGGGATGTCCGCATATAATAGCATGTGTAAAATTTAATCTTGCTGACTCGTCTAAGACATGACCGATATAATTTCCTGATTGAATTATATTTTTGCCGTGAATATCAAAAATTTTGCGTGTTGCCTTCTCGCCCGAATTTGCAAATGTGATATAAATTTTCTCGAATCCCAGCGCACGAATCATATTAAGCTCAAGAGTCAAAGAGTCTAATAATGCGCGCTCGTTCATGGGCTTAACGAGTCCCGATGTGCCTAAAATTGATAAGCCGCCTTTAATTCCGAGTCTGGGATTAAAAGTTTTTTGCGCAATCTCTTCACCGTTCGGAATCGATATAATTATTTTAACAGAATTTAACGGGATAATTTCACGTATAGCAAGCTCTATCATTTTTCGCGGGACTGGGTTAATGGCTGGCTCGCCGGGGGGGATTTTCAGGCCGGGAAGAGTTACGACTCCGACTCCCTCACCTGCAATAAAAAAAATTTCCTGATTGTTATCTCTCAAAATCTCAAGATGAGCTAAAATTTTTATTCCGTCTGTTATATCGCACTTGTCATCGCCTGAAAATTTCTGAACTCCGAAAAAGTTATGATTATATCTAAAAGTTTTCAGCTTGAATTCTAGCCCGTCAAGATTCTTGATTATCACATAGTCCGGGATTTTTCCGGTTAATTCATAAATAGCTGCGGCCTTTGCTGCCCCTGCTGCACATGTTCCAGTTGTTATGCCGAATATAACAGGGCGTTGACTATTGCACAAGCTACAGTGCTGCCTCCCTTGCGTCCCTGAGCTATTATTTTGGGAATGCCTGACAAACTCATTAATAATTCTTTAGCCTCGATTACGTTCACAAAGCCGACGGGGACTCCGATTACAAGGGCGGGATTTGCTTGGCCTGATTTGATTAGCTCGCATAATTTTATTAGGGCTGTCGGAGAATTGCCTATTACGTAAATTGCAGTCGGGAATTCTTTAACTGCACGTTCTATATTAATTATTGCCCGAGTCAAATTTAATTTTTGCGATAAATCATAAATTTCAGGCTCATTTACATGACAGATTATATTATTATTAAATTTTTGCGTGAAAGTTTTGCTAATTCCGGACTTAAGCATTATCGTATCAGTTATTATATTTGTGCCGGATTTAATTGCGTCATGAGCTTTATTTATCACGTTTTCAGAAAAATATAAAGTCTCAAGAAAATCAAAATCTGCCGTAGCATGAATAACACGCTTTATAACCGGCAAATTCTCGTCAAGTCCTGAATACTTACCGGATATTAAAATCTCAATAATACGCATACTTTCTTGTTCGATTTCATAGGGATTAAGCAGCAAATTATTTCACCCCGCAATTTTTTATATAATTCTTGACTCGTTCCAAATCCGGACATGTTAAAACAGGAATCAGAGAGTCAATTTCTTGAATGGACTTATCCCACCATTTAAATTTTAGCAGCAAATTAATTAATTCGTCGTCAAAACGTTTGCGAATTTCACGGGCGGGATTGCCTATTATTATTCTATATGGCTTGACATTGCAGCCAACAACGGAATTTGCACCGATAATTGCGCCATCACTTATATTTACTCCGGGAAGGATTACGGCGTTTTGTCCGATCCATACGTCATTGCCTATTATATATAGTATCTCCCTTTATGGGCAAATTATTTAATTCGGGCTGGGACATGTGCCAATTCTCAAGCGTATAAAACGGGTATGTAGTTATTGAATTCATTTGATGATTCGCGCCATTCATGATAAATTCAACACCTGAAGCAATTTGACAAAATTTGCCGATTATTAATTTATCGCCTATAGAGTCATAAAAGTGTGTAACATGTCTCTCAAAATCTGAATCAGCAATATATGAGAACTCACCGACAATTATATTTTTATTTGTTATAGTCGGCTTGATATAAATTTCTTGATTAAAATTTTTAACGGGATAAATTTTATTAGGGTCTGGCTGCAAATTTATATATACTCCTTTATTGAATTTATGCAATTATAGCAGGTTTTGAATTTCTCCATTGTTCGATGTGTTCAATGTCAAATCATGATTAATAATATTAAGCATCTCCGCCGGAGATAAAATAAATTTGCTTGCAGGATAATGTTTTTTGTTGTCAGTGATTAAATAAGCATTTATTGCAAGGGCTGCCTCGTAAAAAATTCTATCGTCAATATCAATAAATATTTCGTCTGTATGAATCGGATATACTTCAATGCCAAAATTCTGTATCGCTGATAATACTTTAAAAATAGTATGAGGCTCTAAATTAAATTTTGCACGGTGTAAGACTTCTTTGTATTCGTCAATTATCTCACTGTGTAACACTGGTATAATATCACCTGTAAATATTGAATTAATGATTTTAACTGTTGCAGAATCAGCTTTCTTACTCAGCAAGGCAGAAATAATAACGTTTGTATCTATTACTGCATAATACGACATTTTTTAGCGCGTCTTTCTATTCTTACTGCTTTAATTTCCGCGTTAATCTCATCAATGGACATTTCAGGGACATTCTTTGCTTGTTTCCGCAGCTCTTGAAATGCCTTCATAGCTTCTTCACGTGTTATTTGAGTCTTTGCAGGAAAATAAATATCTTTTACTAGGTCTATTTCTTTATTAATAATTCCTGGCATTTATATTTTATGCTCCTTTCATGCTTCGTGTTATGATATGAGTTAATTATAATTTTCTCGCTTATCTCGTGCAAGTGCCAAAGTTATGCAATTCTTATACACAAATTTATTGCGTAATAATACACCTTCCGAGCCTGCCGCCATTATACAAGATCTCTCGCAAATATTGTCAGTCCCTGTAACTTGCAAGACTCTTTGCGAACTGGTAAATATTCCCGGCAATGCTTGCAAGTCATGAGCTTTATACGTCAAAAAGGGTATATTATGATTTTCAGCAAATTTTATAAAAGCCGGCTCATTTGCTTTTATGTCAATTGATGCTATAGCTTTAAGACTCAAAATAGAGACTCCGGAATCTTCAAGAAAAATTTTCACAGCTGACTCAAATTCTGAAGGATCAACGCCACTATTACAGCCAGCACCGAGTATTAAATTTTTAGGCCGCAAAAAAAGTGTAACAGAAAACGGCGTAATTTGCGATAAATTGCTGATCATAATGCCCATAGAATTATCTTGTAACGAGCTTTTATCAGGCTGTGAATTAACAGAAAAGGGAATTTTTTGCGATAAATCACTAATTGCCGCGCCTATAGATTTATTCTCAAGCAAAGCACCTGAAATTTTCTTTATTGAGTCCGGATTCTCGATTACGCAATTATTATTTACTGCCCACTCGTCAATAGCAATAATATTATTTATATCCGTCGCAGTAGTTATTACAGGAATTGAATTCAAGAATGCTGCGATTTTCCGTGCTAGTTCATTCGCGCCCCCTATATGGCCTGACAAAATGGGAATTATAAATTTTCCTGACTCGTCAATTACTATAACGGCGGGATCGTGTAATTTGCTTGTTACATGCTTAGAAATTGCCCTGACTGCTATTCCGGCGGCCGATATAAATATTAATGCTCGTGAATTATTAAAATATTTGCCGGTCCATTCGCTTAATGACTCGTCAATTAAACTTAATCGCGAATCAAGCTCTATAAATCTTTCAGGGACGAACACGCGGAAATTAAATTTATTTGCTAGAGTCAACGCTAATTTTACGGCCTTATTCGTGAAAGCTATGATTATAATATTATTTCCTGAATCCATGAGAAAAATTTTTGTCATACAATCGTGATACAGTGCGATACTCTCTCAAGAAATCACCGACTAAGATCAACGCGCTTTTATTTATGCCTGAATATTTTACGAATTTGGGAAGATTTGCTAAATCGGCTTTTATTATACTCTCTTCAGGCCAAGACGCTTTATAAACAAGTGCCGCAGGGGTTGACTCGTCATAACCTTGAGAAATTAAATCAGCGCATAAACTCTCAAGCATTCCCGTTGACAAGAAAAACACGAGCGATTTATTATCGGGAACGGGAGTTCGGCCTTCTTTACGTGAAATTATAAGGGTCTGGCTGATTTCCGGAATAGTGTATTCAATCTTGAGAGTAGCAGCCGCCGCACAAAGTGAACTGACTCCCGGGACAATCTCAAAATTTATATTATTTCTGCGTAAAAAATTTATTTGCTCCTGAATAGCTCCGAATAATGACGGGTCGCCCGAATGCAAACGAGACACAATTAAGCCCCTTTTATGGCCGGAAATTAATTTTTCTAGAATATCTTCAAGTGTCATGCTTGAGCTGTCATAAATTTCGCAATTTGGACTCGCATATTTTCGCACTAAATCATGATTGACAAGAGACCCCGCAAAAATTATCATGCCCGAACGTCTTAAAATTTCAGCTCCCCTGATTGTGATTAAATCAACAGCCCCCGGACCTGCTCCGATAAAATAAATCATAGAGTTACGATCTCCAAATTAAGAGATTTTGCAAGTTTTTCGCACTCATCAAATTTATATAATAAAGTCTCTTTGCTGTGTGAGTCGCTCGAAAAAATCACTTTGCCGCCGTTTTTTGCAATATATTCTAAAATTTTTATATCAGGATAAGGGGAAGTCCTATAACCTCGTGAAATAGCCCCTGTGTTAATCTCAAACGGCCGCCCAGTTTTTATAAGCGAGTCCACTGCACTGAAGGCAGCTTTTATATAACGGGGATTATTCGAGTCAAAAATTTTATTATTCTCGTTAAATTTCGTGATTAAATCAAAATGTCCGATTATGTTCGCTTGAGTCCTATTCACGACATCAGAGACTAAGCTAAAATATTTTTCTGCTAATAAATAAACATCGCCGCCGAGTTCATTAATTAAACGCGATAATTTTTCCGGTGAACTGTCAACATGATGGAAAACTCCATTACAATTTATATAATGCACCGAGCCTATAACAAAATCATAATCATTCACGGGCATATCCGAGTAATAATCCTGCTCGATACCGCAAAGAATCTCGATTTTAGATTTATATTCACGCTTGAGCCTGTTAATTTCAAGTTTATATTTCTCTGTTGAGTCAGGACTCATACAAGGCTCCCTATCAAACGGAGTGTAAGAATGCCCGGAAAATCCGATCTTATTCATTCCCAGTGATAAAGCGCGCAAAATTATATCTTCCGGCTTGTCTTTACCGTCGCAAAAACATGTATGAACGTGAAAATCGCTTTTAATCATGCCTTCATAGTCTCCTGTTTGACTTTCTTGTCTATTACGTGGCGTGAAGCTAATTCTTTGATTATGTCGGGAATCTCTATATCCATTTCTGCCATTAATACTAACATGTGATAAATCAAGTCCGAAATTTCATAAATTGCCTCGCGCTTGTCATTCTTTGCAGCAATAATAACTTCTGAACTCTCTTCGCCGATTTTCTTGAGAATCTTATCGAGTCCCTTCTCAAATAAATATGAAGTGTAAGAGCCTTCAACTTTCTGGGATTTACGAGCCTTTATTAATTCCATGAGTCCGCAGATCGTAAATTTTTCGTGTGATTCTCTTTCACGGGGCAATAAATTATCAACAAAGCAGGATTTATTGCCTAAATGACAAGCCGGCCCATCAGGCTTAACATATACAAGCAAAGTATCTCTATCACAATCGGCTTTAATTTCTCGTATATGCTGGTAATTTCCGCTCGTCTCACCTTTGAGCCATAATTCTTGACGTGAACGGCTCCAGAAACAAGCAAGTTTTTTATCGAGTGAAATTTGCAGACTCTCACGATTCATATAAGCAAGCATTAAGACATCGCCGGAGTCATCGTCTATCAAGATCGCCGGTATTAATCCATTCGAGTCAAATTTTAGTGAGTCTATATCTAACATTTTTTATTTACAACCTCGCAATATTTTATTTATATTTCAACGTGAATATTATAGTGTATAAGCGATATTTTTTGCCCAGTTTTGTATGGAGTGAGTCCTACCGCATTTAATGAGTCCTGCCCACCCGCCCGCCCACGATAATTTTACCCCGCCGCAACGAATTTATAATCTTACTGGTATATTATTTGCTGCCATCTCAATTTTTAAATCTTTAATCGCAACTTCTCCGAAATGAAATATTGAAGCAGCCAGCCCCGCATCAACTTTAGGAAGAGTCTTAAATAATTTTATGAAATCCGCAATACTTCCCGCGCCTCCTGAAGCAATAACAGGAACATTCACGACTTCACACACTGCAGCAAGCATATCTAAATCAAAACCGCGTTTTACTCCGTCGGTATCAATCGAATTTAATACGACTTCACCAGCTCCATTATCTACGCAACTTTTTATCCAGTTTATGGCCTCGATCCCCGTATCATCACGACCGCCCCGCGCAAAAATATTAAATTGTCCGTTCACGCGTTTGACATCAGCAGAAATTACTACACATTGAGAGCCGTATAAATTTGCCGCCTCAGGAATCAAGCCGGGATTTCTTATTGCACCTGTATTGACGCTCACTTTATCAGCACCGCAAGAGAGTACACGCTCAAAATCTTTAACGCTTGAGATTCCGCCGCCCACTGTCAACGGGATAAAAACGTTCTTTGCTGTCTCGCGTAAAATGTCCGTGAAAATCTTGCGCCCGTCCGAACTCGCTGTAATGTCATAAAATACAAGTTCGTCCGCCCCGTTGTCCGAATAAAATTTTGCAAGCTCAACAGGTGAATTTACATCGTTCAAGCCCTGAAAGTTTACGCCCTTCACGACTCGCCCGTCTTTAACGTCTAAACATGGTATTATTCGCTTAGTTATCAATTTTTGCCGCCTCGATTGCTTGAGATAAATTTATTGCTCCGGTGTAATATGCTTTGCCGATTATTGCGCCGTAGAGATTCATTCTTGCCAGTGATTTTATATCATCAAGAGTGCTGACTCCTCCTGAGGCTGTTATATTCATATTAAATTTTGCGCTTAAGTCTTTATATAATTGCCTGTTAGTGCCCTTCATTGCGCCGTCTCTTGATATATCCGTGCAGATTATGAAATTTACGCCGATTGACTCAAGTTCTGAGCAGAAATCAAACGCATTCACTCCGGAATCTTCCCGCCAGCCTTTAACAGCAACGAGCCCGCCCCGAATATCAACACCGACCGCAATTTTTTCGGGACTAAAATTTTTTATCGCGCTAGTTAATAAATTCTTGTCAGTTATTGCCGCAGTACCTAGAATTATTCTATCAATGCCGGAATCTATATATTTCTCAATGACCCGCAAATCACGGACTCCTCCGCCGACCTCGCATTTAAGCACTGACTCCGAATGAATCCGCAAAATTGTATCGAGATTTACAGGTTCGCCCGTTTTCGCGCCTTCCAAGTCGACAATGTGAATCCATTCCGCGCCCGAGTCTTTAAATTTTTTAGCAGTATTCACAGGCTGTGAGTCATAAACTGTCATATTCTCATAATCGCCGCGTAAAAGCCTCACTGCCTCACCTTTATATAAATCTATCGCAGGAAATATTAACACTTCTCACACTTCACTCTCTAGTATTCATAAAATTTTTTGCTTTCATGTATGCGAGAAAACCCCGCCCGGATTTCCTGACTCACACCTCACAGAATGCCCGCAAAATATCGAGTCCGGCCTGCCCGCTTTTTTCCGGGTGAAACTGGACTCCGTAAATATTGCCGAATCTAATCGCCGCCGTTAATTCAGCCCCGTAATTTGTCGTTGCTGTGATAAATTTTCCGCCGCAAATTGCCGAGTAAGAATGCACAAAATAAACATATTCGCCCTCATGAGTATTAGCAAAGACTCCGCCCTCTTGTGTAATGTGTAAAGAGTTCCAGCCTATTTGAGGAATCTTCAAGCCCGCGGGGATTCTCTCGCCTATGTAACGAATTTCGCCGGGAATTAAATTCAAGCCGTCATGCTCGCCGAACTCATAACTTTTCGAGACTAATAACTGCATTCCTAAGCAAATTCCTAAAACTGGCTTCCCTGAATGAGCCTCATTTATTAACGGTTCAGCCATGCCGGACTCATATAATTTTTTTGCTGCGTCCCCGAATGCTCCAACACCGGGCAATATAATGCGTTCAGACTCGTGCAAATCTTCAGGGCTCGACGTAACTATTACATCATGATTTATAGCTTTGAACGAACTAGCCAGCGAAAATAAATTACCGACTCCGTAATCTATAATAGCAATCATAAATTACTCCTTAATTAGTCACCATATTCATATTCATACGAAGCCGATAAAGCAGCGATAAAAATCGACTCATCTTTAAGCAAATCAGACGATAAACATGATTTTTTCAAGAGCGTAACAAGTTCAAGCGTATTAACCGGGCTGCGTTCCATTGCTTCAAGATACACATCACGACCTATTATAGGCCAATTGATTCGTGTATTAAGTTCACGCTCTAACATAGCATCAAGCCATAAACGCATTGTGCGTCCGTTACCTTCTCTAAATGGGTGTAAAATATTCATCTCGACATATTTTGAAACTATTTCATCAAAAGTTTTCTGCGGCATTGATATAACACTAGGCAATATATTTTCTATATACATTGCATTTGCAAATTTGACCCCGCCCTTAGAAATATTAGTTTTACGAATTTTTCCAGCAAAATCAAATAATCCGCCGAACAATCTTATATGTAAATTTTTCAAACATTCCCAAGAACCGGCATTCTTTAAAATTTTAGGCCAGTCTGCCCATATTTGAGCCCTTCTCTCAAAAGATAATTTATCTACTTCTGACATTATTGTTTTATAGTTATGTTGTAAATCTTTCTCATTTACCGGAAATTTCATTAAATATACACCTCTCTGAAAGAAATCCCCCGAAGCTCATCACTCCGGGGGCTGGGTTATAATCTTCTGCTTTATTCTTTATAGTGTCCTAGTAAACTAAACACTATGAACGTTTCTTAAGAAGGAATAACGATACTGCTGCTAATGCTAATGCGCCAAATCCTGCATCACAACCGCCGCCGCCGCTCTTTCCTACTACTGGAACAACGGGGACATCTTCAACTGTGAAGCTGCCGAGTGTTAATGCATTTGAAGTTGTTGAGTCAGTCGTTACATATCTCGCTGTGAGTGTATGCTCGCCTGCGTCAAATGCATCAGGATATACAGTGATTCTTGCTGACTGGTTCGGCAAATTGTTAGTGATAACGACTTTGCTTGTATCAGTTACTTCTGTGCCGTTGTCGTAGACTTTCCATGATGAGACTGTTACGCCTGAAGGAGCAGCTACTACTACTGACGCTGAAGTTGTCGTGCTATCAGTCAAATTCGCTTGGAACGTTGAGAGATCCGTCGCTGTCGGAGCTGCCGGTGTAGTTCCGGGTGTAGGATCATCTCCGCCTGCTGCTGTTACGTTGACTGTAACAACTGCTTGAGTCGTCTTGTCATCATCGCTTACTGTAACTGTGAATTGATGAGTCCCTGCTGTCATTGTCGCGGCAGGTGCAAATTTGAACTCATAGAATGCTCCGCCATTTATAAATCTAGGCTCATAAGTTACCCAGTCAGCTGAAGGTGAAACTCCTGCTACTGCCGGGCTGCCAGTCGTTGCGTTGACAATTTCAAGCGTTGATGTTGCTGTCTCGCCGGCCTTCACGGTTACTGTCGCAGGATTAAACGTTGCTGCTAATTGTCCCGGTAACGGCACTGTTACTGTAAGAGTTACAGCACTTCCCTTATTGTCTTTGCTCGCGAGATCATAAGGAGTAACTTTCACTGAGAAATTACCTGTCCCTGTAGGCGTGATTGTAATTATCTCGTTGCCGTCCTCATCAATGCCTTCCTCTACATACTCTGCGTCTTCAGGATCTAATGTATAACCGAATAAATCTGTGTCATAGCTGAGTACGAAATTATATCCAGTGCCGACTACTCCATTTGTAACTGTTGTGTCGCCGGAAATTGCGATTACAGGTGTTACAGGAGTCACGGGTTCGTCTTCTTCCTCAACATCGCCGCTGAAAATTACATCCCACTGAAGGATATAACCGGATGCTAACGTTCTTCCAAGAGGAGTCCTGATAATATCATCAAATGCGTCATTGATAACTGTTACTAAAGGTACAGTAACTCTCATTACTTTGCCCGCTTTAACGCCTCTGACGTATTTCTCGGCTACTTCCTTATCATATGAAAGCACGTAATTGTCAACATAGAGTGCAAGTGCCGCCTCTGAACCATCATCAAGGTGATCTGTAACGCTAGCGTCAAGTGCTTCAAGAAGTGCCGCTAATTTCGTATCACTAAGCGGAGCCGCAGCAAGAAACGCTGTAAGCTCTTCTGGAGTGTTATATTTATTATTGTTGTTATTCAAAGCATTGACGAACTTAATCACATCATAGTAATCTTCCATGACAAAGCTGGCTGCTGCCCTTGTCTTGGCAAGTGATTTACCTTTTGTGATAGTAGTAGGAGACTCCTCGTCGCCGCTATCAAATGTGTTAGCGGCATAAACTTCAGCACCGTAATTTGCAACTAACACTAAACCCTCTGGGAAGTAAACGCCGTCATAGATAAACGGAGCTGTTGCATATACAGGATACTCATTTGTAGCTACATCATCCTCATTAGGTGTATAACTAATTGCAAAACCTCTGATATTTGAGCCGCTGAAATCGTCTGCTACGTCAGTATATAGCTGTACATCAAATGATGCTTGATTGTCATCTGAATACACATATGCGCCATCGTTGTCAGGGTCAGAAGCGATCTTTGACGGGTCAAAATCTAACATACCGCCATAGACATAAGTCTCTGCGGGGAATTCTAACGTACATTCATCCGCATCAAAAACGTAGTCTATTCCTGACTCCAATTCGCCGATTGTGTATGTCCATTCTTCATCATCTTCGTTATATGCTACAGTCATAGGCACGAAAGCTGCAATGTCGCCGTCACAATCTGATGTTGTGTAGAGAGGTATTAAATACGTTCCTGCAACAGGGGTATATTCTTCATCAGTTTTGTCTCTAGGAAGACTTGAAGCCGGAGTATAATACGTCTTGCCAGCTACTAACGTATACATAAGGTAATCAGCAAGATCATCATCATCGACATTTTCCTCAGCTACACCGGCTACACTAATTATATAAGCGTAATTTAAAACGTAATCGCCGGGATATAGAGAAACTCTGTAAGTATGACGAACTGTACCGCCTGCGACATGGAAGTCTTGAAACTGGTCATTCTTGATAGTAACTTTGTAGTTAGCATCATTCATAGAAACTTCATGAATTTTCACGCCAGATGCCGGACTTACAATTCTTGTAAATACATTAGTTCCGGAAATATCAGACGATTCAGGAGTAAGAACTACTCTGCCGTCATTGAATACATGAACAGTCATGCTCCATTCAAGCGGGAAGTTAGCCATTGCATCTTTGAGATAATCGAAAGTGTAATATTTCTCGCCCACGCTTGTAAGATAGGGAGTACCGACTAATGTAATCTTGTAGTCCTTTGATACGGGATTAGGATAAATGCCGCTGATAACGATTTGGAATGAGTCGGAGTCGCCTTCAGGATCGACATCAAATGAAATATTAAAGTCTTCATCATCAGTAACGACTTTCCACTCAACATCATAAAGCTTCTGGGGGATCCAATATCTGTGGCTGTCCTCGTTGTAGCTGATAAATGCTTGAGGAAGATCACTCCCGCGGAATTTGAAGGCATAAGCACCCAGACGTCTCATCTCGTAAGTGTCTGCTGCTTCGGTGGCCGTATCAACAAAGAAGACATTATTAAGAATTTTGCCGAGTGTTGAATTGTTGTTGTAGGGGTCAATTATTATAACGCCGCTGTATTCGTCCCCGTCAAACACATCTCCACCCCTATATGTAACAATTTTCCCGCTTTTATCACGGATTACTAACTCGCCTGTATCGGGGTTAGCTGTTACGGTTGAAGCACCGGCGACCCATATAAGTTCTCTTGCTGCTTTCGGAAATTCTTCAGTTGCCATTGCGCCTGTAACTGCGAGCGAGACAACTAAGAGCGCAACTAAAAGAGTACGCAAATATTTACTCAAAATTAATTCCTCCTTAAAGTAAATCAAACAGTTTGCATGACACGCAAAAAATTTTCACACAAACAAAATCATCAAAACCGTCCGCTTGATCTCACGGACAAAATCTAGTTCTCTACCTGTTATCCTTCCCTATGCAGCCTGTTTCCTTCCCTTAAGTGCAGACTGCTCCGCTTAAGATAGTTCAATAAATATACAGCCTTAATAATAGAACACCTCCAGAATAAATTTGCATTCTCATAAAAACGGTTATTCTATGCAGTGTACCAAGAATGCAGAGTAAACAGCAGAAGATTTTGAAGCTTTGTGAATAACCTTGTAAATGGTACGCTGTAACAGTGAGAATTATACACGTAGAATGACGGAAAAATCAATAGTTAATTTTCACATTTTTTATTTAGTTGCGGATTCATAGAGAGATTTTGCCTCATCGAGGGGGATCTCCATGATTGCAGCGATTTGCTCGAAGGGCATATTTGCTTTGTCGTGAAAATTTTTGATAAACTTTGCGAGTATACGTTCTTTGCCACGTTCAAATCCGCGTTTTTCTGCATAGTCAAAATCATCCTTGAATCTTTCTCTTAAGTACTTGCTAAAATTGTCCATATTGTGAGCTGCTTTCATTTACTTAGCTGACTCGTAAAGAGATTTTGCCTCATCGAGGGGGATCTCCATGATTGCAGCTATTTGCTCTAGTGTCATTTTAGCTTTGTCGCGAAAATTTTTGATAAACTTTACGGTTGTTCGTTCTTCGCCGCGTTCTTCACCACGTTCTTCGCCACGTTTAAAGCCGCGTTCTTCCGCATAGTCAAAATCTTCCTTGAATCTTTCTCTTAAGTACTTGCTAAAATTGTCCATTGCTTGTTCTCCTTTCTCTTCTTGTATGACTTCGGGGTCCTTATTGTCCTTCACTGTCTGGGCAATTTCCGGGATAAAAATTTCTTCAGGATCAACGCACTTCATATCGTGAGCTAATTTCCATGCTTTGCTGCCGTCGTCCTTAGCTGAACAGTTAAGAAATAAAATGTGCTGTCCGTCATCAACGCGTATATTTTTGCCGTCAATAGTCTTATGAATCGAGTACAGGACATCACCAAATCCGAAAGTATCATGTTCAGTGATAAATATTATATAACATTCGGGGAGCTGGTCGAACTTCATACCTTTTTCTATAGAGTTGACATCGATAATAGCTCCGTGAAGTCTGACTCGTTTCATAGTTGCGCCTCGTTTGTCGCGTTGGATTTCAATATTGTATAGGCGGCCTTCTGAGTCAATAGCAAGAACATCGATAATAATAGAGCGTCCAAGTGTCTGAAATTTTTGCTGCGTGTGAACTTCTTTGACAGTTAAATTTTTGTCGGGAATAAGGCACTCGATCATAGCTTGAACGCAGGGGATATTATTATTCAGGCAAAAGTCCATAAAAATATCGTCCATTAAAGTTTTATCCTCGAAAAATTTTTGTATAACTTTCGCGTCAACAATAAATTTTGGCGTGTACATTGTCTCACATCCTTAAATATTTGCCATAAAAATTTTTGTGTATAAATAATAGCGTCAATGAGAAAATTTTTAAATATTTTTGCGTGAATATAAATTTTTTTCCGGGTGTAAATGAGCGTCTTGCTTGAGTAAAATTTTTTGTGAGTTCATTACGCGTCAACTGAGAAAATTTTTAGATATTTTTGCGTGAATATAAATTTTTTTCCGGGAATAAATGCGCGTCTTTCTTGAGTAAAATTTTTTGTAATGATTATATTGCGAGAGAAATTTTTGCGTGAAAATTTTTAACACGATACGAAAATTTTTTCCTTTGTAAAATGTTGTATTAGTTGAGATTAGATTAACTTTTTGTATTAGTACATGTATTAGTAAAAATTGCCCTCTTGATAAAAATTTTTGCTTGTAAGTTTACGAATAAATATATCACTTTTTCTCGTTATTCGGGGGATAA